>CAZUMB010000033.1:0-5941 GCA_964621575.1 uncultured Candidatus Saccharibacteria bacterium | reverse complement strand
CAAGGAAGCCGAGGCCGCGCTCAACGCCGTAAATATCTCCGTAAATAAAAACATGGTCCCCTACGACACCCGAAAACCTTTTGACCCTTCCGGCGTTCGACTGGGCACTCCGGCGGTAACAACCCGGGGCCTCAACGAGACGAATATGGAAACAGTCGCGGCCTTCATTGACGAAACGCTGAAAAACCGGACCGATGCCGCCCGCCTTGCCGAAATCAAAACCCGGGTAAGAGATTTCGCCCTGAAATTTCCGGTACCCGGCATAGATAAATAGACAAATGATTATCGACGGCAGAAAAATCGCATCCGAGATTATTGCCGAACTAAAAACCAAACCCAAACCGGATAAATTCTTCGGCGCGGTTTTGGTCGGTGACGATGCGGCATCCTTGAATTTCCTCAAGCAAAAAGAGCGGGTTGCCAGGGAACTCGGGGTGGGGTTTCATTTATATCGGCTTGCGCCGGATATGAATCCCCCACATAGGTCTATGGGGGAGATGAAAACTGATGAGCTGCGCCGAGAAATCGGACGGCTCGCGGGCGTAAAAACCTGCGGCGGGTTCATTGTCCAACTGCCCCTGCCCGAGGACGTAAACGCTAACTATGTTTTGAACGCAATTCCTAAAGAGAAAGACGCGGATTTTTTGAGCGAGGCGGCACTCGGCGCTTTTTACACCGGCCGAGCGAAAACCGCTCCTCCGGCGGCAGGAACGGTGGAAGAAATTCTCCGGCGGCAAAGCTTGGACTTGCGGCGGCTTAAGGTCGTCGTCATCGGCGCCGGGTTTCTAATCGGCAGGCCCGTCGGCTTTTGGCTCCAGAACCGGGTGGCGGAACTCACCGTCATTGACACCCGCGCGCCGCACCTCCGGCCGAAGCTTAAGGAAGCGGATGTTGTGATAAGCGGTGCCGGCGTAGCCAACCTGTTTTCCGTCGCTGACCTGAAAGAAGGGGCGCTGGTAATCGATTTCGGCTTCAACCGCTCCGACGAGAAATTTGTCGGCGACTTCGATGTTCTAGAAACTGAAAATCATAAATTAGAAATCATAAACTACACGCCCACCCCCGGCGGCACCGGGCCGATTTTAGTCGCCAAACTCTTCGAAAATTTCTACAAGCTGAATAATTTACGCTAAATGAACCGTAAAACAAAAAATGCTCTGACACCATGAATATCCACGGCCGCTTATATTCATGGTATTACTTTATGGCTTCGATTGTTTTCTTTTTTATCGCCTCGAGCAATTTTTTATCCTCTTTCAATTTCTCGCGGGATTTGTCGAAACCGACGCCGAGTCTTTCCTCGCCGAACGTGTAGCTTGAGCCGGATTTCGCGACCACGCCGTATTTTACGGCCGTATTCAGAACGTCCGCTTCGTAGGAAATTCCCTCGCCGTACATAATGTCGAATTCGGTAATTTTGAAAGGCGGGGCGACTTTGTTTTTGACCACTTTTGCTCTGTGCCGACTTCCCATCACTTCGTCGCCTTTTTTAATCTGGGCTATTCTTCTTATGTCTATCCGGATTGATGCGTAGAATTTGAGGGCCAAACCGCCGGGCGTGGTTTCGGGATTACCGAACATAATTCCTATCTTGTGACGAACTTGGTTTATGAAAATGATGATTGTTTTGGATTTGTCGGCGATGGCGGTGAGTTTCCGCAAGGCCTGGCTCATCAGTCGAGCTTGGAGGCCCACATGATGGGCGCCCATCTCACCCTCGATTTCCGCCCGCGGGGTAAGAGCCGCTACCGAGTCAATGACGACGATGTCTATCGCCGAAGACCGCACCAAGCTTTCCAAAATATTCAGGGCCTCCTCGCCGGTATCCGGCTGGGAGATGATGAGATCTTTAACTTTGACGCCGATTCTCTTGGCATATTCGGGGTCGAGGGCATGCTCGGCGTCGATGAAAGCCGCCCGGCCGCCGTCTTTTTGAACCTGGGCCACGGCGTGGAGAGCAAGAGTGGTTTTACCGGAGGCCTCGGGGCCGAAAATTTCGATAATTCTGCCCTTGGGAAGACCGCCCGCGCCAAGGGCGATATCGAGCGAGAAAGAACCGGAAGGAACCGTTTCCACCTTGATGCGCTGGCTGTCGCCAAGCCGCATTATCGCTCCCTCGCCGAAGCGGGACTGGAGCGACTCCATGAGCGCCTCAAGTTCACCGAGTTCTTTTTTGTCCTTTCCTTCCGAAAGAGATTTACTCTTGGCCATTGTAAAAAACTTGTTTCGTCACCGTTTTCTCCCTTCCTAAAAATTTCTTGGTGACGAAAACTAAAGTATTGAAACCTTCCTTGAGTTCAATTTGAGCGGTAAAATCGCCGTCTTTATCAGAGTAAATCTTCTCGCCGTTTAATGTCAATTCATAGGAATCGCCGACCTGGCCGGAAACGGCAAAGAACGGCTCGCTTGAGTAGGTAATGTCATCACCGAGATTTTGGAGAAACAGACCGTCTCTGCCCGCAAAAAGAGAAACTTTCAAAAAAACATAAAGAAGAACGGCCAAAATCACGAGAACCAGAACGACGATCTTGCCCGTGAGACGAGGTTTTTCAAAGCGATTGCCCGGCAGGCGGTCGCCCCGCCCCGAGCGCCTCACCGCCTCGTTGTCTTTCAGAAACTCGTTGAAAAGCTCTTCACCGTCGAGATTCAGGACATCGGCTATCTTCATCAGATAACCGCGGGTGTAGGGCAAAGACGGCAAGCTGTCGAATTTATCCTCAATGAGCGATTCTAAAAATCTTTCGGAGACGCTCGTGAGTTCGGAAAGTTTCCCGACCGTAAGCCCCCGCGCCCGGAGGGCGCCAACGAGCGTATTGGATAAACTTCTTTCTTCACTCTCCATGCCAAATTTATTAAAATTTATGAACCTTTGGTGATATAAATTTTACCATAAATTTGAGCACTCTGAGAGTTATTGAAGAGTTACCTTAATTTTTGTAATCCTTCGCGATGAGCTCAGGATAAAAATTTGTTAACTAAATTTCCCACGTCTTCCGGACTTGAAAATTTAGATCAAATTTTTACTTCTCTCGGTTTTGCGCCTTCGCCGGGACCGACAATTCCCTTCTCCTCCATTATATCCAGAAGCCGCGCCGCCCGGGCGTAGCCCACCTTCAATCTCCGCTGAAGAAGCGAAGCTGAGGCTTTTTTCGCTTCCCGCACCACTCTTACGGCGTCATTATAAAGCTCGTCGGAATCGTCGGAGTAATCGTCGAGTTCGGAGAACGGCCGGGGCCCGCCGTTTTCTCCGAGGTCAATGGCATCCCCGCCGTTTTCTTCCGGCTTATTGTTTCCCTTGATAAAGGTGCTTACTTTTTTCACTTCGTCTTCGGTAACGTAGGCGCCCTGAATCCGGCGCGGTTTGGAATGTTCCGAAGAGATAAAAAGGAGGTCGCCGGAACCCAAGAGCTTTTCGGCACCGGCCATGTCGAGGATGGTTCTTGAATCGACTTGGCTTGCCACCTGAAGGGCGATGCGCGAAGTGATGTTCGCTTTGATGAGACCGGTGATAACCTCGACCGAGGGCCGTTGGGTCGAAACGACAAGATGAATACCCGTCGCCCGGGACATCTGGGCGAGACGGATAATCGAGCCCTCAACCTCGCGGCCGTAGGAAGTCATAAGGTCGGCAAGCTCGTCTATCACAATGATAAGATAGGGAAGTTTTTCGCCTTTCTGGTTATATCCTTTTACATCCCGCACGCCGGCCTGGAGAAGAAGTTCGTAACGCCGTTCCATCTCGTTTATCGCCCAGCGCAACACCCCCATCGCTTTCTTGTTCTCGGTAATGACCGGCGACATCAGGTGGGGAAGGTTTTCGTAAACGGTGAGTTCCACCCGCTTCGGGTCAATGAGAATCAGGCGGAGCATTTCGGGAGAATTTTTGAAAAGAAGGGAGGTAATAAGCGAATGTATCATGATGCTTTTCCCGCTGCCAGTCGCCCCGGCAATCAAAAGGTGAGGCATTTTATCAATGTCGGCGAAAACCGGCTCGCCGGAGACATTCCGGCCGAGAACGAAGGTGAGAGGAGAAGATTTTTGGAAATCCGGATAGGCCAGGAGGCTGCCCAAACGAACGAGGGCGGCCGATTTGTTCGGCACCTCGATGCCGACCAGAGATTTCCCCGGGATGGGGGCCTCTATCCGGACGGGATGGGCGGCAAGAGCAAGGGCCAGGTCCTGGTTAAGAGCGGTGATTCTCGTGAGTTTTACGCCCTCGGCCGGCTTTAAGGTGTAGCGGGTAACGGTCGGGCCCACGTTTATCTCTCCCATCTCGACGGGAATGCCGAAACTCTCGAGCGTCCGCTTAATGATGTTGGCGTTTGCCCGCAGGTCGCCGACCGTCGGCTTCTCCAGGGAAGAGGTAAGCAAGTTTAAAGGCGGGGCAACGTAATTCCTGATTTTAACCTGTTTCACCGGGAAAGCCGATTCTTTCCTGGGGGGAGCGACGGCAAGGGGAGCCGGTTTTTCCTCAACGAGTGCCGTCTCCTTTTTCCCGTCTTTCTCGGGCCCGGCTTCAAAGCTCTCGATTTTAAGAGGCGGCTCTTCCTTGCTCTTCTCTTTCTTCGAAACCTTCGGCATCCGCACCGGCCTGTTCAAAACAACAAGGAAAGAGGCGATAAGAACGACAAAAGCTATGACAAGGGCGGCCGTCATTCCGAAGGGTTTTTTAAGCGACCCTAAAACGAGGCCGAGAAGACCGCCGGAACCGGGCGAGATGATATCAATCACCCCGAGACCCGAGGCGACGAAAAGAATGCCGGCGACCGCCGTAAGCCACAGGATTCTCTTCCGCTCCGGCGCAACCAGGGAAAAAGCGACGATAAAAAAGATAATCGGCAAAAGATAATAACCCCAGCCGAAAAACTTATCCAAAACGCCGTAGATGTTCGCCCCCCAAGGTCCGGCCTGGCCGGTTCCGGCCAAAACGAAAAGGATGGCGACGCCGAGGCAGGAAACAATCCAGATGGTCTTTTTGACGTCGGGATGAATCCCGATTTCAAACTTACCCGCTCCGTTCCGTTCTTTATTCCTGTTGTTTTTATTTTTTCTTGCCGCCATAAGCTTTTATGTAGTCCTTTTAATTTAAGCTCAAAAATTATAGAGTTTCAATATGACGATTAACCGGAGAATATTCAGAGCCTACGACATCCGCGGTATCTACCCGTCCGAAATAAACGATGAGGTGGCTCTCAAAATCGGCCGGGCCTTCGGTAAAACCAGAAAAGGAACGGTAGTAGTTGGCCGCGACGGGCGAATCGGCTCTCTCAAACTCTACCGGGCGGTCATTAAGGGTCTGAAAAATGGAAATTCAAAATTAAAAATTGCGGCGGTCGGCTTGGCGACAACGCCGATGTTCTACGTCTTGGTCCAAAAACTCGGAGCAGCCGGCGGCATAATGGTAACCGCCTCGCACAATCCGAAAGAATACAATGGCTTTAAGGTGGTTGGCCGGAACGCGAGAATGATAAGCGGAAAGGAAGTATTAAAAATAATTTCTAAATTCTAATATCTAATTTCTAAACAAACTCCAAATGACAAATTCCAAATATCTAAAAATTTACGCGGACTTTTTGAAACGCCAAGCTGTCGTTAAAAAGCCCCTTAAAGTAGTTCTTGACTGCTCCAACGGCCCGGCTGGGCTTGTCCTACGGAAATTAAAAATTAAAAATTTAAAATTTAAAATTATCAACGATAAAGTCGACGGCCGCTTCCCGGCTCACGGTCCCAACCCGCTTGAGCCGGGTGCCTTGGATGACGCGAGCCGGGCGGTCAAAAAATTCAGGGCGGACGCCGGCGCCGTCTTCGACGCCGATGCAGATCGAGTGTTTTTTATCGATAATCTTGGCCGACCGATGCCTTTCCACACCGCCGTCCGCCTTCTAACTTTTGAAAGCAAACCTCCCTCCGTCCGCGACGGCTACATCAGAATAACAACGGA
>CAZUMB010000032.1:0-7260 GCA_964621575.1 uncultured Candidatus Saccharibacteria bacterium | reverse complement strand
CCGGAAGCCCGAGAACGTTCTCGGCGTGAACCTTGGAAATGACGAGCGAGTGACCCGGCGCGATGGGATTAATATCCAAAAGACCAAGCGAACTCTCGTCCTCGTAAATCACATTATCGACAGGAATTTCCTTTTTGATTATCTTACAAAAAATACAAGACATAATGCGAATCTACGAATGTATGCGAATGACGCGAATTTTCCGCTTTCTTAATTCCATATACATTCGTGTCATTCGCACTATTCGCGTTCGTATTCGCATTGTTATCGCAGATTTTTTTTAACGCTCTCGACCAGCTTGTCGATTGTCACCGTTTCCTGAACGCCGGTCCTCATGTCGCGGACGATAACCGAACCTTCAAAGATTTCCTTCTGACCGACGATGACGGAAAGTTCCGTTTTCTGTTTGTCGGCGCATTTCAGCTGGGTTTTCAGGGATTTCTTGCCGAGCGATTCCAGAGTCTTCACGCCCGCCCGCCGGAGCTCGCTTATGAATTTCAAGCTCGCCTTTTTCGCTTCCTCGCCGATGGCGATGAAAAAAACTTTTTTTTGCTTTTGCGCCGGGGGCACAAAACCCGAGGCCTGCATCGCCTCGATTATCCGCTCGAGGCCCATTGCCACCCCCACCGCCGGCATCGGCCGACCACCCAAAATTTCCGAAAGGTAGTCGTAACGCCCGCCGCCGGCAAGAGCCACCCCCGGAAGGGCGGGTGAAAAAACCTCAAAGACGGTTTTATTGTAGTAGTCCAAGCCGCGAACAAGGTAGGGGTCGGGTTCATAAGGAAGGTCGTTGTCCTCAATAAGCTCCAGGACGGCGCGGAAGTGGTTGTTACAGCTCGAACAAAGATGGTTCAAAATTATCGGCGCGTTTTTTCGAAGCTCCATACAGCCCGGTTCTTTGCAGTCCAGGAGGCGCAAAATGTTGCTCTCATATCTCCTTTGGCAGTTCTTACAAAGCTTCGCTTTGCGGTGGCGATAATAATCTTTGAGCTTGGCGCGGTAATTCGGCCGGCAGATGCGGCAGCCAATGGTGTTGATTTTTAAAACCAAGTTTTTGAGTTTTAGGGAGTTAAGAAAATCAATGGTGGCGAGAATAATCTCGACATCGTAAACCGTGTCGCTGTCTCCCAAAATTTCGAGGCCCAACTGGTGGAACTGCCGGTAGCGACCCTTCTGCGGCCGGTCGTAGCGGAAAAACGGCCCGTAGTAAAAAACTTTGAGGGGCGAGGCAAAATAACCCAGGTGATGTTCCAGATAACTCCGCATCACCGCCGCCGTCCCTTCCGGCCGAAGCGCTACCCTCTCGCCGCCTTTGGTTTTAAAAACATAGGTTTCTTTCTCAATAATGTCGGTTGTCTCCCCCACTCCCGCCTCAAAAAGAGCGGCTTCCTCAAGGATGGGCGTCTCGATGAAATTAAAATCGCGAAGTTCGGCCACCGACCAGGCGGCATCCTGTATGATCTGCCACCAATTCTGGTCCTTTGGCAAAATGTCATGCATGCCTTTCACTAATTGGAAAAGCTGTTTTTTCTTTTTTGATCCGGTTCTTTTTTTTCTAGTTTTAGGCATAATTAAATAATTTTCAATTTCTAATTTTCAATTTACAAACCCGTTTGAAACATTGACTCATTGAAAATTGATTGAAAATTGTAAATTGAGAATTGGAAATTTAGTACGCGGGGGCGGTAAACGCCATCGCCTCGTTCACCGGCCAGAGCCGAAACCGGACGACGCCGACTATATCCTCGCCGGAGAGCGAGCCCCAGCTGCGTGAATCAAAACTGAAATTCCTGTTGTCGCCCATCACGAAGTACTCGCTGCCGCTAAGCGTCACGTCGAAACTGCCGCGGGTAACGTCAACGGGAAGATAGGCCTCTTTCAAGTCCAGCTCCTCGCCATCTTTCATAACCGAAACCTCGCCGTTTTCGATAACGACCCGCTCCCCCGGCAAGCCGATTACCCGCTTGATGTAGAACGCCCGGCGGTCCAGAGGGTAGCGGAAGACGACAACCTCGCCCCGCTCCGGGGGACGGAAACGGTAAGTGAGTTCGTCAATCAAAAGATAATTGCCGTCCGAAAAACTTGGTTCCATGCTCGAGCCGGAAACGAGAAAGGGCTGGGCGATGAAATTCCTCACTAAGAAAACGGCGACCACCGCTATCACGAGCGTTTCCACCACCTCAAGAAAGGACCAAAGGATTTTTTTCATAAAATTATGTGATAATCTTATAGGAAATGGGAACTGATTTCAATCCTGCAAAAATAAAGCTCGTAATCGGCCTCGGTAATCCCGATAAGAGTTACGAAAACACCTACCATAACGCGGGCTTTTTATTTATTGAATATTTAAAAGAAAAAAAGCCCGCAATTTCTAATTTCCAATTTCTAATTTCTAAATCCAATGCTTTTATGAACGCTTCGGGTGGATTCGTGAAAAAGGCGCTGAAAAAGAACGGCCTAAAACCCGAGGCGCTTCTTCTTGCCCACGACGACTCCGATTTGAATCTGGGCAACTTTAAATTTTCTTTCGGCCACGGCTCGGCCGGCCACAAAGGAGTGGAATCGGTCGTTAAAGCCATCGGAAGCAAAAATTTCTGGCGATTGCGAATTGGAATACGGCCGATAAGTCCTATAGGTCCTATAAAAAGAACAAAAGCCGACCTGCCCGCCGAAGCTCGCCGGGCGAAGGCGGGAGCTTTTGTTCTTAAGAGAATCTCCGCAAAAGACAAAGGAGTCCTGGAAAAAGTTTTCGAAACTATTTCAGCTCGAAACCTACGCTGAAACTCACCGAGTTGTCCTCCAAGGTAGTAATGCCGGCAAGAGGCAAGTTGACGTTTGACAAGTCCTCTTCCTTGACGAGGATATTTTTGAATTTCAAAACCTGCGAAGTGGAGGGAGCCCGGCCGGATAAACTCAAACCCCCGGTCGGTGAAGCGCCGAAGCCGTCTACGGTTACGTCGTTTTCGCCGGCGAGCGTCCGCAGGCGGTTCAAAACCTGATACCACGGCCGGGAAGATTTTTTCGCCTGCGTCACCGAGGCAACTAAACTGTTGAATTCGGAAACTCTTGCTTTTAGTTCGGCAAGTTCCTCGCTGGAAAACCGAGCGGTAAAAGAGGTAAGGCGAGCCGAGGCGACTTTTGACTGGCTTGCGAGCGTCGCGGCGCTCCCCCCGAAAACGACGAGCATTATAAACGCCGCGCCCGCGATTATGTTCCGCCAAAGCCCGATAAAACTCATTATCCGCTCCTCCCGGAAAACCTCTTTTAGGGTCTGGCCGCTCAAGTTTATCTCTTGGTCGGTACCGCTGTAACTTCTGCCCCTCATCGCCGCCCCGAGCGTCACATACCAGTTCGCCGCGAGCTGATACGATTTCAAAACGAGGGGAACGGCTTGAAATCCGAAATTCGTTCCTAGCATACCGGTGATTTCACTTTCGAATCCCGGCGCGACGACGAGCGCCTGGCTTAAACCTTCCTTGAAACGGGTAAGGGAAAAATCCATCACTCGCTTCGTTTCCTGGGCAACCGCCGCCTCAAAAGCGGCTTTGGTTATTTCCCGCCCCTCGCCTTGGATGGAATGCCAGGAACGGAAGTACTCGAAGTAGAGCGCTCCGCTGCGGACGATGGCGAGATCAAGTCCGTCGCTCGAAACCTGCAGAATGAGAACCGGCTGGGGCTGGAGTTTTAGAGAAGAAGAAACGACCCGGGTGAGGGCAAGCGACGGAAACTCAAAAATGAGCGGCTCGAAACCGGCGGCAAGAAGATGCTCTCTCATCTTCAAAACGATATCCTTTTCGATAAAAGCGCCGAGGAGATCGTATCGGTCTTCGGTCCCTCCTATTACCTGCGAACTCGTGAAAGCGCGCTCGGCGTCAATCGGCGAAATTATTTGGAGATTCAGCCGCGACGCTTCTTCAAGTTTTTCTTCGCTTATCTTCGGAACGCTGAAGCTTTGAGTGTAAATGTCAGCCGGCGGCAGAACCGCCACAACTTTCAATTTTTGAGTCCCGCCGCCGGCAAGCCGATGAAGCTCGTGCAGATACATCACAAACTGATCGGGCGCCTCGGGTTTCCCCTCTTTCATCACTCCCGGCGGCAGTCGCACCGAAAAGTACTTCGGCGTGTCGCCCTCCAGAAGAAGGTACTGAAGAGCCGCATCGGATATGACAAGCCCGCCGATTTTCGGCTTGGAACTCAGCTTCTCCAAAAAACTCGCGAAGATTTTAAGAAATTCAGACATAATGCGAATCTACGAATGTATGCGAATGACGCGAATTACTCTTACAAATTATCCGTTTAGGGGTAAGAAATTTCTGTCGAAAATTAACCACAATACCCGGTTTTCCCCCACAAGAAGATAAATATCTTTGCATTTGGAAATAGTCATCTTTTGTAATCAACCTCTTGGCTTTTACGTCCACTATAATTCTATCTTCAACGATAAAATCCGGAACGTTTCTGCGGTCTGCTTCCCCGCTGAAACTTTGAGGAAGCGATTTTTCTCGTTCATAACTAATTCCCTCATTTTTTAATTCGCTCTCTAGGGCATCGGAGTACTGTTTTTCATTCCTGAACCTCCCTAAGGAGTTGTGAACGGCGAAGAAAACACCGTTCAACTTATATGATAACTCAGGATATACGACATCGCTTGTTCTTAACTTTTCCATATTCGCGTCATTTTTGTTATCTTCGTCATTCGCGTCATTCGCATTATTCGCGTTTTCATTCGCATTATGACACGGGTTCTTCGCTTAGCGACTGAAGCTGAATGAAGCCCGTCGTCTGGTTCACGATAACCGTCGCCTCAAGTTTCCTTTTGCGGCTTGAGGCAGTGGCGGTGGAGGTAATGGTGTAAATATAGGCGTTGTTGGGGTCATCGGACGTTCTTGATACCGAAACCGCCGCTGTGTCGTCGCCAACCGTGAGTTCATAGTTCTGCGGGGCGGAAGCATAATCTTTGTCCCGCGAAATTTTTATCATCGCGTCGCGAATGCCCGAGTGGGCCGCCGCCGATGCCCGAAGCGACAATCGCTCGCCCAAACCGCTCGTTGACAAAAAATAAGTGACGAAAGAACCGGCAATCGTTATCTCAACGATAATTCCCGAAACAAGAAGAATGAAAGGCAGGGCTATCTGGCCATTTCTTGAAAACGTCATCTATTTAATAATACCAGAATAAGCGAAACAGATTAACACAGATAAAGACGCATAAACACAAATTCACAGATAAGCATTCGCAAATCTGTGAATCTGTGAAAATCTGTCAACAGATCCGTGTTTATCAGTCCTTAGTTTTTATTGTCCTTCCCCGGTCTCAACGGGAGTGGCCGGCAGCTGCTGCTGCTGGGTCGGCAAAAGGTCCGGGTTGGTCTTGATGAGTTGGGCAAGCTGGCCCGCCGGGTCAAGCTTGGTAACCCAAACGACTTCGTCGCGGTTTATCTTCAGCCAGTCCTGCGGCCCCCAGAAAACGTTTTTGAACCGCTGGATGCTTATCGGTGTTTGCTGATCACCGGTCACCGCAAGGGTGTAGACATGCTTCAGGCCGAACGAAGGAAACTGCGTGAGCTCCCCGAAGTAGAGATCACCGGTCCGCAGAAAGACGGCGGAGTAGGTTGCCGACTTGAACGCGACTTTCCAGACGATTAAAGCCGCCACAACCAGAACTATGATTGTAATGACGACTGCCAAAAGGATTTTATTTACCTTACTCATAAATAATTAATAATCAATGATTACTGATTATTGCAACGACCTTTTCTTGTTCTTAAATTATACCAAACCGCTCAAACTGAACTGACAATTTTATCCCCACCCTACAAAACCTTCCCTTTTAGAGGTTTAACCTCTAAAATAAGGTTATGGCTGAACAAAAGCCCCGTTTTACGGAAACTGCCCTGTACCATATCTACAACAGGGGTGTAGAAAAAAGAAAAATTTTTCTTGATGACCAAGACTATCTGCGATTTATCCATTCGCTCTTCGAATTTAACGACGTCAAACCGGCCGTCCCAACGAATCAGAGGTTCGAGATATCCCACCCATCAAAAGCTAAGGAGATTCACCTCTCCCAATCTTTAGAGGTTAAACCTCTAAAGAGGAGGGAAAAGCTTGTGGAAATTCTAATTTTTACCCTTATGCCCAATCACTTTCACCTACTCATTCAACAGGTCAGAGAAAACGGAGTCGTAAAGTTCATGCAAAAAATCGGAACTGGCTTCACTATGTATTTCAACCAGAGATACAACCGGGTAGGCTCGCTATTTCAGGGAACTTATAAAGCACGAGTGGTTGCACGGGATACTCATTTTATTCATATCCCCTATTATCTCCACGCCAATCCGCTGGACCTCAAATTCCCCGAATGGCGCAAGAAAGAAATTGGCAACTGCAAGAGAGCGATGAATTTTCTGGAAAATTATCGCTGGAGCAGTTTTAGAGACTATATTGGAATTAAAAGCTTCCCTTCGGTAATTAACAAAGGTTTGCTGACAGATTTCTGGGGCGGACCGGAAAATTACCGAAAAGAAACGAAAAAGTGGCTGAAAGAGATGGATTCGGAAAACTTAAGTGAAACAACTAAAACTCTAGAGCTTTAGAGGTTAAACCTCTAAAGCTCTATTAAGGCTCCAAAATTCACTTTAGAGGTTAAACCTCTAAAGTGAATTAAAGATTATTAATTATGATTATCTACAATACTGCACAGTATCATAATATGTGTTAACAACTTCACATTGGCCATACACAGATTCACAAGCTCCAGGAAGTACAATGTGGGTCCCGGACCCTCCGCAAGCAGGAACCCCGCCAGTCCAACCACTTGCTCCCTCTTCCCCCTCACAAGGCTCCCAGTCAGTCCAGCACATTGAAAACGCTCCCCCAGTATCCTGCCATTGCTTGGTTTCCGAGTAATCACAATTATAATCATAACCACCACAACCAGACCTAGCAGAACTAAAATACTCTGTTTGCCCAGGGTGTGCGTTTGCATCTGTGTCACAACAATCCCCGGAAGTCTTGCCTGACGTTGCAGCGCAACCGCCAGGGCTGGAGCATTGATAAACAGTGCTTGGATAATACCCGTCGCAGTCCGCGTCTAAATACCATGTTGAAGGAGGATCAGGAGTACAACTGCCGATACCGGAACCGCTCCAGCTTCCGGAAGACAGACAAGTTTGGTTCTGCGACGTGCACGATGAACCGCAGGGCACAGAGGCCGAAGTATAACCTGATCGAGTAGATGCAGAAGGCGCAGACGTTAAA
>CAZUMB010000031.1:0-7356 GCA_964621575.1 uncultured Candidatus Saccharibacteria bacterium | reverse complement strand
CGGCGTTGAGAGCGGCCTCGGCTTCCTTGCCGGTGATTCCTTTGCTCCCGAACATATCGATGAGAATGATATGGTTGTCCGTCCCGCCGGAAACTACCCGATAACCGCTCTTCGACAAGCTCAGGGCAAGCGCGCGGGCGTTTACGATGACCCGTCTCGAGTATTCCTTAAATTCCGGCTGAAGAGCTTCGCCGAAAGCGACGGCTTTGGCCGCCGTAATGTGGTCGTGAGGGCCGCCCTGGACGCCCGGGAAAACCGCCCGGTCGATATCCTTGGCGAACTTTTCTTTGCACATTATTATCGCTCCTCGCGGGCCGCGGAGGGTTTTGTGAGTGGTGGTTGAGACGACGTCAAAATAGGGTATCGGGCTCTCCAGCTGCCCGCCGGCGATGAGGCCGGCAACGTGGGCGATGTCGGCAAAGGTATAAGCCCCGATTTTATCGGCAATTTCCTTGAACCGCCGCCAGTCCATGTTCCGGCTGTAGGCCGAAAAACCGGCAAGTATCATCTTTGGTTTCTCGCGGAGGGCAATTTTCTCAACCTCATCCATATCAACCATTTCCGTCTCTTTATCAACCAGATAAGGAACGATGGTGTAAAGCTTTCCCGAGAAATTTAAGGGGTGGCCGTGGGAAAGATGTCCTCCTTGGTCGAGGGAAAAGCCGAGAACTTTGTCGCCGGGCGAAAGGAGAGCCATATAAACGGCAAGGTTTGCCGGATTACCGGACAGCGGCTGGACGTTTACGTGCTCGGCGCCGAAAAGCTTCTTCGCCCGTTCCATAGCAAGTAATTCCACCTCGTCGACCACCTCATTTCCGCCATAGTATCTTTTGCCGGGGTAGCCCTCGGAATACTTGTTGGTGAAAACACTTCCCATAGCCGCAAGGACCGCCCGGGAAGCGTAATTCTCGGAGGCAATGAGCTCCAATCCCTCTTTCTGCCGCGCAATTTCCTTCTCGATTAAACGCTGAATTTCGGTGTCCATGCCAAATTTGTTAAAATTTGCGAACCTTTGGTGAAGTAAATTTTATCACAAATTTGAGCACCCCGTTAGATAGAGCTCGCAAGCTCGCTCATCTAACGGGGTAAGGTTTTCTGAACAAATTTTCATCGTGCTCCGCACTCGAAAATTTGTAGGAAGCCCTTACTTCACAAGTTTCAGGGTAATTCTTCTCTCCTCGGGTTTTACGGATTCTATTTTAAATTCGTAGGTTTCGCCCGATATGAGCTCCTTCTTCATTTCCGGCACGCCGCCGAATTCGGAAACGTGAATCTGGCCCTGAATGCCGTCGCCAAGATTGACGATGGCGCCGTATGGGTGGAAAGCGTAAACCCTTCCTTTGACCGTGTCGCCTTCCTTATATTTGTCGGCAGCCCCATCCCACGGATCGGCCTGGAGAGCTTTCAGGGAAAGAGAAATCCGGCCGTCTTTTATTTCAATGATTTTAACCTTAACGGTGTCGTCGACGTTTATGACTTCCTTGGGATTCTCGATGGTTTGATGGGAGAGTTCGGAAATATGGACGAGGCCTTCCACTTCGGGATTATCGATAAATTTAATAAAAGCGCCGAAGTCGGCGACGCCCGAGACGACGCCTTCAATGACCTGGCCGACTTCGTAATTTTTAGCGAGTTCCTTAACCGACACCTCCACCGCCGCTTTCTCCGAAATAATCAATTTCGAGGTGCGCGGGTTGGCATCGATTATCTTAGCCTCCAGTTCCGTTCCGATGAGCTTTTGAAGCTCAGCCATTATCTGGTTTTTGTCTTCGGTCGAAACCCGGGGGTAGTGATCTCCCGAGAGCTGAGAGACGGGCAGGAAGGCTTGGAGACCGTTCAAGTCGGCGATGAGGCCGCCGCGGTTCGCGTTTTTGACTTTAATTTTAACGATTTCCTCCCGTTCCTGGAGTTCTTGGATTTCCGCCCAGGCCTTCTGCCGGCCGGCTTCGGTAAGAGAAAGTTCGATTACCCCTTCTTCGTTATCCACCTCGACTACTTTGGCGTGGACGGGGTCGCCGATTTTAAGGCCTTTGACCGCCTCTTTGGCGTTTTGGATTTCCTCGCGGTAGACCATCCCCGTGCCGTGGCGGCCGAGGTCGACGACCATCGAATTCGCTCCTTTCTCAAGGACCGCACCTTCAACCAAGTCGCCCGGTTTCAAAACCGAAAAAAGCTCGGGCCTGTCTTTTACGAACTGTTTGAAGAATTGTTGGATGAAATTCGTGTTCATTAGGGCTTTAGGTTATCACGAAAGGCCGTTGAAAATCAAGGTTTTTTAGGATACAATATTATTATCTACCTAGTTACCACTTAATTGCCACCTAGTTACTACTTAATTACAGCGTTGTAATAGATAGTAACCAGTTCGCTTCGCTCACGTAATTAGGTAGTAATTAAGTTGTTTATGGTAATAACCCATCACGGCGACAATTATTTCAAGATTCAATCAGGGAGTTTTACCGCCCTCATCGACCCCACCGACGGTCGCTCTTTTCGGGGGGCGAATTTGATTTTAAGCACCTTGAAACCGTCGCCTGTTCCGCCACCACCTTCGGGGGACGGCGTCTTTTGGATAGACCACCAGGGGGAGTATGAAGTGAAAGAAGCGGTCATCCGGGGGTTCAGCGCCGGCGTGGAACGGGGAGACGAGAAAACAATTTATCGCCTCGTTATCGAGGGTATAACCGTTCTCGTTTTAGGCCACCTTGAGAAGGAACCGTCTCCCGAGGTCCAGGAAAACTTTAAAGGCGCCCAGGTGGTAATTGTTCCGGCTGGCGGCAAACCCTTTATTTCCGAGGCCGCCGCCGCGAAACTCGTGCGGCAAATCGAGCCGGCTTTCGTCATTCCGTCGCTTGTGAATCCGCCGGCTGGCGGACCCAAGGCCTTTTTGAAGGAGATGGGTAAAGACAAGTGTCCGGTCGAGGAGAAACTGGTTTTTAAAGCCAAGGACCTCGAGGCGGGGAAGATGGTTGTAAAATGCCTGGGATGAGTTTGGAAAAATCCGTTGAGAAGGCGAGAGGGGGACTGAAAAAAATCCAGCGCGCCGACGACAGAACAAAAAGGCGCTATCTTGTGATTCTATCGTTCCTCGCTATGATAATTGTCGTGGGCTTTTGGCTGTTTTATTTGCAGATAACCCTGCCTCAACCCGCCCGCGATACCGCCGTTGCCGCGGCGGAGCCGGCCGAGAACGGAAACGGGTTCTTTAAAACCATCGGACGGGGGGCGGAGAACATCATTAATAATCTGAAAAACCAGTTTACGGAACTGAAAAACAATTTTAACCAGGTTAAGGAATTTTCCGTCGAGGGCGGCGGCGCGGAGTTTACCCCCTCGCCTTAAAAATTATGGAGAAAGAAAAACAAAAGGACATACCAAAAATAGAAGACCGGGAAATAACGGCCGAACTTCGGGAGTCGTATTTGGACTACGCGATGTCGGTGATCGTCTCGCGGGCCCTGCCGGATGTCCGCGACGGCTTGAAGCCGGTTCAGCGGCGAATTCTCTGGGCAATGTGGGACTCGGGGTTATCATCCGCCGCCAAGTTCAAGAAATCGGCAAACGTCGTGGGCGAGGTTTTGGGCAAATACCACCCTCACGGCGACTCGGCCGTTTACGATGCTCTTGCCCGGATGGCTCAGGATTTTTCGCTCCGTTATCCTTTGATTAATGGTCAAGGAAATTGGGGCTCCATCGACGGCGACGCCCCGGCGGCGATGCGTTACACCGAAGCCCGCCTTTCCAGAATCGCCGAGGAGCTTTTAAAGGACATCGAAAAAGAAACGGTTGACTGGCAGCCGAACTACGATGCTTCCCGAGAGGAGCCGGTTTATTTGCCGGCGAAACTCCCCAATCTGCTTATAAACGGTACGGTCGGCATTGCCGTCGGTATGGCTACTTCCGTTCCGCCCCACAACTTGGGCGAGGTGATCGAGGCCGT
Source organism: uncultured Candidatus Saccharibacteria bacterium (assembly GCA_964621575.1). GTDB lineage: Bacteria > Patescibacteriota > Minisyncoccia > UBA6257 > GWB1-50-10 > CAZGHF01. The sequence goes on along the minus strand of CAZUMB010000031.1, from coordinate 3,416 downwards.
AAAGCACTTGAACGGCAATCCGGAGGCGAGCGTCAAAGACCTCGTTAAATTCATTCCCGGTCCGGACTTCCCGACCGGCGGCGTAATTTACGGCGCTTCTTCCATCGCCGAGGCCTATTCGACCGGTCGGGGCAGCGTCTCGGTCCGGGCGGTTGCCGAAATCGAGGAGAAAAAGAACGGTTTTCAAATCGTGATAACCGAGATTCCCTACCAAGTGAACAAAGCGACGCTTATTGAAGCGATCGCTCGTCTTTACGAACTCAAAAAAATCGAAGGTATTCGCGACATCCGCGACGAATCCGACCGGGAGGGCCTGCGAATCGTGATTGACCTGAAGAGCGGTTCCTCACCCCAGAAGGTTTTAAACCAGCTTTACCAATACTCCGAACTTCAGAAAAACATTTACTTCAACATGCTCGCGCTCGTAGACGGCATTCAGCCGGAGACCCTTTCTTTGAAAGACATTCTCGTTCACTACCTCGCTCATCGGAAGAAAGTCGTCCGCCGCCGGACCGAATTCGACCTCAAGAAAGCCGAAGAACGGGCTCACATTCTTGAGGGTCTGAGCAAGGCCCTGGACTCGATAGATAAGGTGATTGCGACAATCAAGAAGTCAAAGGACCGGGAGGACGCCAAGGGCAACCTGATGAAAAAATTCAAGCTCACCGCCGTTCAAACCGATGCCATTTTGGACATGAAGCTCTCGACGCTTGCCGCTCTCGAACGGAAAAAGATTGAAGATGAACTCAAGGAGAAAAAAAAGCTCATCGCCGAGCTGAAACTCATTCTGAAAAACCCCAAAAGAATCGCCGCTATCGTCAATGAGGAACTTGACGCCTTGAAAAAGAATTTCGGCGGTGGGCGCCGGACCCGCCTTGTCGCTTCCGATCTCAAAGAGTTCAAAGAAGAAGACCTTGTCCCGGAAGAAGATATCATCATCACCTTAACGAGCAGCAATTACATCAAGCGGATGAAGCCTTCGGCTTTTCGCGCCCAGGCCCGGGGCGGCAAAGGGCTTATCGGTTTTGAACTCAAAGACGAGGATGCTCTCTCTCACTTCATTTCGGCGAGCTCCCACGACAACGTTCTTTTCTTCACCGACCGGGGCAAGGTTTACCAGACCAAAGCCTACGAAATTCCGGTCGGGACCCGGGTGGCGAAAGGCAAATCCATTCACAATTTCTTGGAGATTCCGACGACCGAAAAAGTAAGCACCGTCTTGGCTTACCGGCCGGACAAGGAAAGCGAGAGGAAGTTCATCGTGATGGCGACTGCCTCCGGCACCGTCAAAAAGAGCTCTCTCAAGGATTTCGAAAACGTCCGGCGGACCGGAATCATTGCCATAAAGTTGAGAGCGGACGATGCCTTGAAAGGAGCTGATATCTCGTCCGGCAGCGACGGAGTAATTTTGGTGACCGCCTTGGGCCAGGCCATCCGTTTCAAGGAAAAAGAGGTGCGCCTGATGAGCCGGGCGACTTCCGGCGTCCAGGCCATTCGCCTCAAAAAAGGCGACCGGCTGATCGGGCTTGGTATAATTAGAGATAGCAAAGAGCAAATAGCAAAGAGCAAATTACTTGTCATGACCGAGAAGGGTTTTGCCAAGCAGACGCCGCTCAAGGATTATAAACTTCAGCGAAGGGGTGGGTCGGGAATAAAAACCGCCAAAGTCGGCGAGAAAACCGGACCGGTCATCGCCGCAAAGGTTCTCCAAGGCAATGAAGAAGAGACGATGGTTTTCTCTTCGAAAGGCCAGGCCCTCCGGACGGCAATCGGGAACATCCGAATGGCCAGCCGCGGCACCCAGGGAGTGAAAATAATGGCCCTGAAAGGAGGAGATAAGCTCATCGGTATCGTTTGCTTCTAAAGTCGCAGTATGAGATTTACGAAAACTCAAATAATAATCGTCGGGGTGATTGGGTTGGTCATCCTCGTTGTTCTTTTGGTTGTTTTTGGCGTTCTCCCCGGTCTTAAAGAAGAAGACGCGCGGGCGAAAATCAGAACCAATTTGGAGTTCTGGGGAGTTTTTGACAATGCCGAGGTCTATAAAACCGCCATCGCTTCCTTTAACTCCGTTTATCCGCTCGTGACGGTGGATTATCGCCGTTTTGGCGACGCCGAGGATTACGAGCGAACCCTTCTTGATGCTCTTGCCGCCGGCAAAGGCCCCGATATTTTCATGCTCCGGAGCCGGGCTCTGCCGCGGGATATAAACAAGGTAGTCGCCGTCCCCGCCGCCAAATTTTCAATCTTGGGCCTTCGCAATCTTTTCCCTCAGGTAGTCGAGCAGGACTTCACATCGAACGGGGCAATTTACGCCTTACCCCTCTCGATTGATACGCTTGCCCTCTATTACAATCAGGAGCGCTTTGATGCGGCGGCAATCGTTTCTCCTCCCGTAACCTGGGAAGAATTTGACGGCCTCATCCCGAAGCTTCTTAAAAAAGACGAAAACGGAAATATAACGAGAGCGGCCGCCGCAATCGGCGGTTCCATGGATTCAATTGCGGTCGCGCCCGACCTTCTCTCGCTTTTTATGCTCCAGGCTGATGTGAAGATGGTCGCCGACAACTTTTCGCGGGCCGAGTTCGCCACGCCCGCGGGCGAAGAGGTGCTTTCGTCGTACGTCGCCTTTTCCGACCCCGAGTCGTCGGTTTACGCCTGGAATGATTCGCTGGGCGACTCGGTTGACGCTTTCGCCGAGAGGAGGGCTTCGATGATGTTCGGTTACGCCTCGGCGGCAAACCGGCTTTTGGCCAAGAATCCGTTTCTGAACTTCGCGGTCGCGCCCGTGCCCCAGCCCGCCGAGGCCGAGCGGGTGATTTCCTACCCCGATTACTGGGGCTATGCCGTCTCCCGCCAGAGCAAAAAACAGAATTTGTCTTGGGATTTCATTTTGACTCTTACAACCGTGAAAAATAACGCCAAAAGTTTTGTTGAGACAACCGGCCGGCCGCCGGCCCTCCGCTCTCTCATCGATGAGAAAACAAATGACCCGGCGCTTAGCGTTTTTGCAAAACAGGCCCTTACTGCCCGTTCCTGGGCCCAAGCCGACCCGGCCGGGGTCTCCGCCGCTTTTGACGAAGCGATTAAATCAGTAGTGTCAGGCAGTGCCACGGTGCGAGCCGCTCTTGATAAAGCCGAGCGGGAAGTAACAAACTTAATGGGAAGAAGATTATAAGAAAATTTCTAATTACTAATTTCTAATGAATACGTACTTAGCACAGGCTATAAATATTTGGGAAGGTACCGGCTCGGGTGGGGCAACCTGTAATGTCGCCGGCCCCTGCACTTTTTGCGACGGTCTCATCGTCGTTTCTAACATTCTCAATCTTCTTTTCCAAATTGCGATACCGATTGCGGTCGCGATGATTGTCTGGGGCGCTCTGAAATTGATGTTTGCCGGCGGTTCCACCGAG
>CAZUMB010000030.1:0-7702 GCA_964621575.1 uncultured Candidatus Saccharibacteria bacterium | reverse complement strand
GTCACAATATCAACCGCCTTGCCGTACTCCGGTTTCGTTTTCCCTTCCATAAGTCCTTTGATTTCCCGGAACTGCCGTCTTATTTCTTCCACAATAGAGCCGGCGGCGCGCCCCACCGAACGCATCGCGAGCGCTCCGAAGAAATAAGGCACGGCGGCGCCCAAGAAAAGACCGACCAAAACGTAAGGGTTCTCGAGTTTGAAAACAATGTCTCCGGCAAATTTCCCGAGCTCTTCGACATAGCTGCCGAAAAGAACAAGGGCGGCGAGTCCCGCCGAAGCGATGGCATATCCCTTGGTCACAGCTTTAGTGGTGTTCCCGACGGCATCCAGGGCGTCGGTGTGTTTGCGAACGTCTTCCGAGAGCGACGCCATTTCGGCAATACCGCCGGCGTTGTCGGTTATCGGTCCGAAAGAATCGATGGCCACGATGATGCCGGCAACCGAGAGCATCGAAACGGCGGCAATAGCGATGCCGTAGAGACCGGAAAGAGCGAAAGAACCTAAGATTCCCAAAACAATCACGATGATGGGGAGGAGGGTGGACTCCATCCCGACCGAAAGACCGATGATGATGTTCGTGCCGTGTCCCGAACGGGAGGCCTCGGCGATTGACTTAACCGGCCGGTATTTTTTGGCGGTGTAGTAGTCGGTGATAACGACCATTAAAATGGTAACGAGAAGACCGATGACGGAAGCGCCGAAAATTTTAAGATAGTCGGCGCCGAAAAACTGTTTTGAGGCAAAGTAAAAAAGGATGCCGGAAACAACTACGGAAACGGCAAAACCCTTGTAGAGGGCGTTCATGATGCCGCCCCCTTTTCCCAATTTCACGAAAATGCTCCCGATGATGGAGGCGATGATGGCGAGGCCGCCCAAAATGAGCGGAAAGATAAGCTCCGAACCCGTGAGATTTATCGCCGAGCCGACGAGCATGGCCGCCGTCAAAGTTACGGCGTAGGTTTCAAAAAGGTCGGCGGCCATGCCGGCGCAGTCGCCGACGTTGTCGCCGACGTTGTCGGCAATGACGCCGGGGTTGCGCGGGTCGTCCTCGGGAATGCCGGCTTCAACTTTGCCGACCAGGTCCGTCCCGACGTCGGCCGCTTTCGTGTAAATGCCGCCGCCGAGCCGGGCAAAAACCGAAATCAAGCTCGCCCCGAACCCGAGGCCTATCAGGGAGGCGATGCTCCCGGTCAGAACGTAAAAAAGGGAGACGGCGAGGAGTCCCAGGGCGACAACCAGAAAACCGGTCACCGACCCGGCCCGGAAAGCGAGGGAAAGTGCCGAAGCCAAGCTCTTTCCGGCCGCCTCGGCCGTTTTGGCGTTCGCCCTTACGGCGATACTCATGCCGATGTAACCGGCCAAGGCCGAAGCAAAGGCGCCGACGAGAAACCCGAGGGCGGTGAGCCAGCCGAGCGTAAAGCCGATGACGAGAAAAAGAACGGCGGCGACGACGGCAACGGTCTTATACTGACGGTTTAAGTAAGCCGAGGAGCCGCTCTGAATGGCCCGGGAGATTTCTATCATCGCCGCGCTCCCCGACGGCTTCTTCTTGAGCCAAAAAACGAGATAAGCGGTGTAAGCGATCGCAAAAACTATCGGAACAAATATTAGGTAAAACATTATTCTTCTCTTTCTATTTCTTCGGCAACGCTCCCAATTATATCACTTCCGCCTCCGGCCGATTCCACCTCGGCCACGCCGCCCGAGAGAACTTCCTCCGGTCGTGACTGGCTTCGAACGTCTATTTTCCAGCCGGTGAGTTTCGCGGCAAGGCGGACATTCTGACCGCCCTTGCCGATAGCAAGCGATAATTGGTCTTCGGAGACCAAAACTTTCGCTTCCCGGCGAGGTAAAATCTCAACGAGTTTGACTTTGGCCGGTGAGAGGGAGTTGGCGATGTATTTTTCGGGGCTCTCCGACCATTCGATAACGTCTATTTTTTCGTTGCCTAATTCGTTCGTTACCGCCATTACCCGCGTTCCCCGCTGACCGACGGCCGAACCGACCGGGTCGATACCTTCTTCGTTTGAAGCGACGGCCACCTTAGTCCGGCTGCCGGCCTCCCGGGCAATGGTTTTTATTTCGACGACGCCGTCGGCCATTTCCGGCACTTCCAATTCAAAAAGTTTGGTGACGAACTTGGGATGGGAACGGGAAAGAATTATTCCCGGCCGCTTCGGGTCTTCCTGAACGGCTAAAACGTAAAAACGGAGGCGGGCGCCGACCCGGTAATGTTCACCGGGAATACTCTCGTTATGGAACATGACGCCGACCGCCCGGCCGAGATTAATGTAAACGTTGCCTCGTTCGAAACGCTCCACCACGCCGGAAACGAGTTCGCCTTCCTTGTCGGCGAACTCCTCCCGAATGGAAGCCCGTTCGGCTTCCCGCAAGCCCTGGAGAATCACCTGTTTGGCGGCTTGGGCGGCAATCCGACCGAAATCCTCATAAATCTCGAGCGGAAATTCTATTTCGTCGCCCGACTTCGCGTCTTTCTTAAACTCCTTCGCTTCCTCGACAAAAATGTGCCGGTCGGGGTTGTAACGCGGCAAAATGTTTTCGTCTCCTTCTTCCCGCCCCGAAGTTTCTTCGGGGCGAGGCTCGCCCCCTTCGGGGGCGGCAACCACCTTCACCTCCGAGGGTTCGACGACAAACTTAACCTGATAAAAATTGATATCGCCGGTTTTCGGATTGAATTTCGCCCGGATGAATTCGCTTTTTTTCCGGTATTCTTTTTTGTAGGCGGTGGCGATAGCCGACTCGATGGCGGCAAAAACCGACTCGGGCTTTATTCCCTTTTCCTCGGCAATTTGGGCCACGGCGGCCGACAAATTCTTTAAGTCCATTTTAGTAAAGAACCGCTCTCAATCGGAGCGGTCATTAAAATCAATTATAGAGGATTATCCCGAAAAGGTCAACCTCTTTATTTCAGATGCTTCAAGGCCTCCTGAAAACCGAGGTAAGAAGCGCTCACGACAAGTGTATCGCCCGACCAGCCGTAATTTAAGCCCGCCCCGGCCAAGCTGTAGGTGAGATAACGGTTGGCAACGCCTTCCGTTGTCCCACTCTTCCAGGTGGAGGCAGTCCCGGCATCGGAAAGGAAAAGGTTGGCAAGATTGGCGCTCTCTTCAATTCCCGCAATCGCCGTCTTCACGTCGGCGAGAGTAGCGTCGGATTTCACCTTGCCAACGAACCCAAGCCAAGTGCCTTTATCGTTCGTATAGGTAAAGAAAGTAAAGTCGTTTTCAAAAAAAGCAACGGTCTCCGCCGAAAAAACGTCCGGTAGGAGAACGCCCGTCACGTCGCCAAAGGCGAGCATCGCGCCTTCCGTATCCTTGAAAATAATTTCCTTAAGAACGGCGACCTCGGCGGTGGAAAACGAGAGCCCGTTCTTTAGGGCGCTTGCCGTCAAATCTGCAAGCGTTACGTCCGCCGTCGCATCGGCGGTGGTTTTAAACAAGGAAGAATGCTCAATGATTGCGGGGGTGGCCGGCTCTTCCGCCGCCGGCTCCTCGGCAGGCGTCGTCCCTTCCTCCGTCACCGTCGGTACTTCCGGTACGGTCGGCGTCTCCGGCACGGACGGCGCCGGAGCGGGAGTGGTCGTCTCCGGAACTTCGGCTAGTTCCTCACCGAAGAAAACGGGGTAAACGAAGAAGTAGCCCAAGGCGGCAAGACCGACGACGATTATGAAAACAAGGATGCCGACAAAAAGCCCTTTCGGAGATTTTTTTGATTTCATCTCTCCGGTCCCGAGACCGGCGTCAAAACTCATCGGAGCGGGTGAAGAGTTCTCCCCGGCAGCCGCGGACGGGAAAACTTGAGTGAAGGACTGCTTGGATTCAGGTTTGACTTCGGGTTTGACTTCGGGTTTCGGCGCTTCAACCGGCGGAGGCGGAGTGGGAACGTAAGGCTTCGGCGCACCGCCGCCGGAGTCGGTTACCGACTTTACGTCGGAACCGAAAGTCCGCACATCAACATTGGGCTTTACGGGCTCGTTCTTTTTTTCTTCAGGCCACTGGGACCGATCGAAAGCGTTGTCTGCCATCCCTTTTATTATAAATTATCGGGAAACGGCTCCCTGTGGATAAGCCCCCACATAATTACTTATGAGGGATAAGCCCTACTTCACGCCTTTGAGCGAAAGGGCGATACGGCCGTTCTCAGTCCGCAAAACCTTGACCCGAACGACGTCGCCGATTTTCACCACGTCTTCAACTTTCTTTACGAAACCGTCCCGCAATTCGGAGACGTGAATCATACCGTCGCGGCCGCCGCCCAAATCGACGATGGCACCGAACTCGAGAATCTTCACGACCGGCCCCTCGACGATTTCGCCCGGTTTGTACTCCCTGACTATTTGACTGACCATCTCAAAAGCTTTCTCGGCCGACTCGCGGCTCACGCTCGCGATGAAAACCCGGCCATCATCCTCGATGTCGATGGTGGTATCGTTCCCCACTGTGTCAATGATGCCGTTTATGGTTTTCCCTCCGGAACCGATTACCTCACCGATGGATTCCGGCTTAATGTTCAAGGTAAGAATGGTCGGGGCATAAGGCGAAAGCTTCGGTCGCGGCGCGGAAATCGCGTTTTCCATCGCTTCCAAAATTTTTTTTCTCGCCTCCTTCGCTTCCCGAAGAGCTTTTTCGAAAATCTCGGCCGTTATCCCCCTTATCTTCACGTCCATCTGAACGGCGGTTACGCCATCGTGAGTGCCGGCCACCTTAAAATCCATACCGCCGTGATGGTCTTCCGGCCCCTGGATATCGGTTAAAAGTTTGAATTTACCGCTTTGCTCGTCAAGAACAATACCGATGGAAATACCGGCAACATGTTTTTTCAAAGGGACGCCCGCATCCATAAGAGAAAGGGAAGCGGCGCAGGTCGAAGCCATCGAGGTTGAACCGTTCGAAGAAAGTGTCTCGGCCACCACCCTGATGGCGTAGGGAAAATCTTCTTCCGCCGGCAAAATCGCCTTCAGGGCTTTGGCCGCGAGCGCCCCGTGGCCGATTTCCCGCCGGCCGGGACCGCGGGCCCGGCCGACCTCGCCGACCGAAAAACTGGGGAAGTTGTAGTGAAGCATGAATTTTTTCTTACCGGTTAGTTCCATCGTTTCAACAAGCTGGCCGGCCGAGAGCGGCGCGAGTGTGGTGATGGCAAGAACCTGGGTCTCGCCGCGGATAAAAAGGCCCGAACCGTGAGTCCGTTCAAAAATCCCGACTTCGCCGTAGAGCGGCCGAATTTCGTCGAGCTTCCGGCCGTCGGAACGGCTATCGTTTTCCAAAATTTCCCTTTTGATAAACTTGTCTATCTCACTCTCGAAAACGACGTCGGCCATGCCGAAAACTTCAGCTGACTCTTCGCCCAATTCCTTTAAGTGTTCCTTGAGAGCGCTCTTCAACTCATCCAAGGTCCCTTCCTTTACCGCCTCCTTGAGGCTATTTTCCAAAAAACCCCGAACCAAATCCCGAACCCGGGGGTCAATTTCCAAAAAGTCAATTTTCGTCTTCGGCTTGCCGATTTCCTTTATGATTCCTTTCTGAAACTCGATAAGCTTGCCGATTTCTCTAATGCTCTCTTTGAAAATCTGAATGAGTTCTTCCTCGCTTGCTTCCCGGCCCTCGAACTCAATCATGTTCACTCTCTCCGCCGGTCCGGCGAAAAAGGAGCCGTCCTTTCTTACACCGGCCACCGGCCCGTCCCAGGGAATGTCGGAAATACCCAAGGCGGTCGAGACGGCGATAAGGGCCGGTACGTCCGGGTCGTGTTTTTCGTCGTAAGCGAGAATGGTCACGGTTACCTGAATTTCCCGTCTTATCCGCTCGTCAAAAAGCGGCCGGATGGTCCGGTCAATGAGACGCGCCGAAAGAGTGGCTTCATCCGAAGGCCGGCCTTCGCGCCTCACGAATCTCGAACCGATAATTTTGCCGGCGGCATAAAACCGCTCTTCGTAATCGACGGTGAGCGGAAAGAAGTCGTTCGGCTTGTCTTCTTTCCCCATGACGGCGGTGGCAAGCACGGCGGTCGCGCCGTAGCGGGCAAGCACCGCCCCATTGGCCTTGCCGGCGAGGCCGGAAATTTCAAGAGCGAGTTCCTCACCGTCGATTTCGGTTTTGTAAATTTTCCTTTCCAATTTCATATGTTTATTGTCTTTCCCCTCTCTGCCGAATTTTAAGAAGAATGCGGGGAATATTCTCCAGCTCCATAAAGCTGTCGGCCGACTCCCGCAGCCGGGAAGAAGTCGTCCGGCTGAAAGCCGCCACCTCGACTTGCTTGCCCAGACCCCATTTCAAATACTCGACGAGCGGCACGAAGTCGCCGTCGCCGGTCACAAGAACGACGACGTCGAGGGCGCCGGCCATCCGAATGGCGTCAACCGCAAGTCCCACGTCCCAGTCGGCTTTTTTCGCGCCGCCCGAGTAAATAATGAGGTCCTTAATTCGAAGTTCAAGACCGGTTTTGCGAAGAGCTTCAAAAAAGGATTCCTCGCCCAGGGCCGTTTCGCTCTTTACGACGTATGCCATCGCCCGGATGAGATGGCGGTCGGCAATGACGTTTTTCAGAAGCTCTTTAAAATTAACCCGAGAGCTAAAGAGGTTTTTGGCCGAATGATAAACGTTCTGAACGTCGATAAAAACCCCCACTCGCTGGGATGGATGAGCCTTTTCGTGAGCGTCGGATGTCATATCTAATTGAGTTTCAGTTTCTTCGTGATTTTGTCGTAGGCCTTCTCGTCCTCCCGCTGGAGGTACTGGAGGAAGCGCCGGCGTTTGCCGACCATCATTAAAAGCCCCCGCCTCGAGTGGTGGTCTTTGGAGTGCTTTTTGAGGTGACCCGCCAGCTCCTCAATTCTTCTTGTGAGAAGCCCAACCTGAACTTCAGCCGAACCGGTGTCGGTCTCATGCTTCTGGTGTTCCTCAACAATCGTCTGTTTCTTTCTCTTGGAAAGCATTTTTATTAGGTTAAATGAAGGTTAACACGGCTTATTAAATATGTCAAACTTTCCCCCTTTCAATATTTAGGGTTTCGCAAACCCTAATATTGTTTTGCGACACTTGAAAGTGGTATAATCCAAATTAATGACCGAAATAGAGAAGCTCCTCAAAGATTACCTCGATTATCTCGAGGTTGAAAAAAACCGGTCGCCGAAGACGCGGGAAAACTACGGCCGTTACCTCAAGACATTCGTGGAGAAAACCGGAATCCGCACGCTCCGCGAACTCACTCAGGACAAAGTCAGGGATTTTCGTGTTTCTCTTTCCCGCGAGAATTTGAAAAAAATCACCCAAAGCTATTACGTAATTGCCATCCGAAACTTTCTGAAATACATGATAAAGCGGGGCCTGCCCGCTCTCTCGCCGGAGACGATAGAGTTGCCAAAGGTCATCCGCCGCGACATTGAAGTTCTGGACTACAACGAACTGGAACGGCTCCTGAAGGCACCGAAGGGCGATAATTTACGGGCGCTCCGCGACCGGGCGATACTGGAGACGCTTTTTTCGACCGGCCTCCGGCTCTCGGAACTCTGCAATCTGCCGCGAAACATTGACCTGAAACGCGGCGAGATTTCGGTCCGCGGCAAGGGCGAAAAATTAAGGGTGGTTTTTCTCTCGGAAGGAACGAAAAAAGCACTCAAGGATTATCTCGAAAAACGCAATGATGCGGAAGGCGTCCTTTTCGTGAGTTTATCCAAAAACGGC
>CAZUMB010000029.1:0-8145 GCA_964621575.1 uncultured Candidatus Saccharibacteria bacterium | reverse complement strand
GTAATTCCTTCGATTCCATCGAAATTTTATAATCCTTTGGGGGTTCGTCGTACCAATTGTAACCGGCCTCAATCGCCGCCTCTTTGGTGAGGGGAAAATGTTCCAAGGCGATGGTCTCGTTATAGCCGTATGGAGAAAGCTCCGGCGGCAGGAACTCGCCGTACTTGTATACCCTCCCTTTCTTGTCTTTGTAAGGTATCTCGTTCATGTGCTTCTTTATCTTCGGAACGAGTGTTTCATATTCCTCCTTGGAGTACTGCTTATTTAAAACACAGTACTGTTTCTTCCGCAGCGATGTGCAGCCAAACGAGTCCGAAGAGGATCGGCACTCGGTACAATATTCCAGATTTTTTACGTCTTCCCAGCATGCCGCACAGAAACGGATGTTGTTCGTACCGTTACCGCAGACCGAACACTCGTAGGTGAGGTAGTTATTGTTCCCCCACATTGAATGGTCATAGCAATTCTCATTGGCCGGCACCTGTAAGTACTGACAGTAACGCAAATCCTTGCCTTCCCGAACCAAATAAGAGTCCTTAACGTTCTTGGAGTGGAAAATATACTCACCGCTTACATTAGAGTTTTTAATTCCTTCATAAAACTTGTTCGGAAACCCGAGCCAAAACTTCTTTGCTCTTTCCCGAAGAAGAGTTTTGTTTCTGTAAGACCCGAGATTGAATTCCTTCAATTTTTTCTCGTACTCTTCCTTCGAGTACGGTTCGTTGAATACGTGGTAACTCTTGTTGACCAGATTGGTACAACCAAAGCAATTGTTGCATCCCCGAAGATTCTTCGAAAAATATACTTCCAGGCAATTTTCGCATTGGGAACTGAAAAATATGCCCGCACATTTCGTCAGCCAAAAACTCTCGTAGACGCGTTCAGAATGATTGACATGGGAACTGTCAAAGACGTCTCTAGAACTATCAACGCCGTTTCCATAAGCGCTGTCTTCAGAATAATTCGAATTGAAAAGGAAATAGCAGTTCTTCAAGCCGGTTGCGTTATTGCTGTAATCACTGTTTTCCAGCAGGGTAGTGTAAAGAGCCGAACGGGGCACCTCCCGAAAAAGTTCACCGAGTTGCTCCAGAAACGGTCGGGAAAAATCCACGTCGCGGCCGTAATCGAGCGGGTCCCAAGTATCAGAATACCAAACTTTATTCTCATAAATCTTGACCGGCGATTGCGGGGAATACATCGAAAAGATTTCTTCTCCGGAATGATCGCTTTTTCTCTTGTAAAGACCTCGCTCGTTTCTGAAGGCAAACCTCCTCTGAGCTCGACACAGGTAGCAAAAAGTCGGGGGCGGGACTTTCATTTTTTCATAAAACCCAAAATCTTGAGCGTCTATCTCAAATGAAGCTTTGCAGTTTTGACAGGTTTTTGTTTCAGAATTAGACATTTATTCTAAAAAGGTAGAGCGAAATCCTGAGCGATAGTGAAGGGTTCCGGTTCAATAACGAACTGATTTTTGCAGTTCTGGCATTTTCTTGTCTCGCTATTCATCTCTTTACTCTAATTTTAGTGACAATATCTTAGATATTCCATCCTCGCTCATGGTAACGCCGTATAAGGCATGGGCGGCTTCCATCGTTGCCCGGTTGTGGGTGACCAAAATGAACTGGGTGCGTTTGGAAAATTCTTTGATGAGCTCGGAAAAACGGCGGGCATTTTCCTCGTCAAGCGCCGCGTCGATTTCGTCCAAAACCAGAAACGGCGGCGGACTCACGGAAATGAGGGCAAAAAGGGCGGCCATGGAAACCAAGCTTTTCTCGCCGCCGGAGAGCATTTCTATCCCCTTCAAGCTTTTTTGGGGAACGTTGAGGTCGATTTCTATGCCGGCTTTGAGCTCCCGCCCCGAAGTTTCTTCGAGAGGCTCGCTCGCCTCGCCTTCGCGAGAGCGAAGCGGGCCCCCAACGGGGGCGGCGCCCTCCTCCGCGCCTACCGCGTTCTCCTCCAAAACGAGCGGTTTATAAACCTGTAATTTCAGTTTCGCCCGGCCGCCGCCGAACATCAGCCGGAAATACTTGTTGAATTCCTCGTTTATTTCCTTAAATGAAGTTTTAAACTCCGAATGAATTTTGCCTTCAAGCTCTTTGATAATCTTTTTGAGGTCAGCGATGGCCGTCTCCAGATCGGCAACCTCTTTTTTCATGAATTCGTAGCGCTCCTCTTTTTCTTTCGCTTCGGTGACCAACGCTTCATCGATCTCCCCTATCGCGGCAAGCTCGCCCCGCAACCGCATTATTTTTCTCTCCAATTCCGGAGAATTGACGTCGGTTTTAACCGGTTCAAGATTCTCCAATTCCCCCGCTTCCCGACCGGCCGCCCGCCATTCCCGCCGCAGTTCGGTAATTCTAATTTCGATTTTCTCCTTCTCGAAAAGGGCGGCTTGAATATTCTGCTCAAGCTTCCGGAGTTCGTTTTTCTCCGCTTCCAACCGTTCCACTTCCCGCCGGAATTTCTGGTTCAACTCCTCCTGAACGTAGGTCAACCGCTCGCTTTCTTCCTCCAAATTCTTGATTTCCTTGTCGATTGCAAAAAGCGCTTCCTCAAGCTCCTTTTTCTTTGCCAACGATTCACGGTCGTCTTTTTCCTCTTCCTTGAGAAGCTCCTTCAGCTTGGAGATCGATTCCTTCAGCCGGCGCTTGATTTCACCGGTGTCATCAAGTTCAAAAAGCTCTTCCACTCCTCTGATAAAATTCCTTATTCCCGCCTCAAACTCGTGAAGGGAGGCGTGCTCGCGGGGCACCGATTTTTTTATTTCGATTTCGGCCTCTAATCGCCCCAGATTTTCCTTGAGAGAAAACTTTTTGTTGAGAAGACCGTTCAAGTCGCTCCTTAATTTTTTGATTTTGTCCGACTCACCCGATTTCTCGTTTATTTCTTTGAGGTTTTTTTCTATTTTTTTCACCTCGTCTTCCTTGCCGGTTTTGGCCGACCGAAGCCCGGCAATCGGCTCCTCGGCTTTTTTCATCAAGCCGGCGAGATTATGAAACTGGAAAGAGAAATACTCGTTCTCGTAGGATTTGAGTTTCGCTTCTATCTCGCTTCTTTTTTCGAACCGCGTCCGCTGGCGGCGCAGGAGGCGCAGATGGGGCGTAAGTTCTTCTATCTGCGCTTTGACCTTGTCCAAATTGATGACGCTTGATGCAAGCCGTCTTTCGGCTCCGTGTTTCTTCAGCCGGAATTCCTTCAAACCTAAAATTTCCTCAACCATTTGCCGCCGCTCTTCCGGCGAAGAACGAACGAAAATATCGCTCTCGCCCTGGCCGATCATAGTGAGACCCCGCGACCCCAGTTTTGCCCGGGCGAGAATCGGTATCAGGTCTTTCAAACGAATCATCTCGCTGTTCCAAGAAAACTCGCTCGTCCCGGAGCGGTCTATTTTTCTTATGAGTTCCACCTCTTCGGCGTCAACCGGAAAGATGCGGTCGCGGTTATCGAAATAAAGGGAAACTCGGGCCAGGCCGACGGCTCTCGTTTTCGCCGAACCGGCATAAATAAGTTTATCCAGAGTATCGCCGCGGAGGCGCGAGGCCTCCCTTTCCCCCAAGACCCAGCGGAGAGCATCAACAACGTTGGACTTGCCGGAACCGTTCGGTCCCACGATCGCCACCACTCTTGCCGGCAGCTCGATAACCGTTTTTTCGGCAAAAGATTTGAAGCCGTGCAGCTCTATCCTTTTCAAAAAACTCATGAGACGCTGATTTATGCTGATTTTAGCGGATTAATGCTGATTGCGACTCAACTCCTCCAATGCTGCTTCGGCCGCTTTCATTTCCGCATCCTGTTTTGAAAGACCCCTCCCTTCGGCCTTCAGTTCCTCGCCGAAGAAAACACCGACGACGAACTCTTTGCTGTGGTCGGGTCCCGTCTCCGAAATAACTTTGTAAACGGGCGTAATTTTGAAATCCTCCTGGACTATTTCCTGAAGCGTGCTCTTGGGGTCGCGGTAAAGTTTGTTTTCTATCACCTCGTCCAAGTGATTCATCACGAACTTCTTGATGAAAGCTTCCGCTCCCTTATAACCGGCATCAAGATAAATCGCGCCGATTAACGCCTCAATGGCGTTCGCGAGAATGACGTCCCGGGCCCGGCCGGTATCCTTGGCTTCTCCCCGGGAAAGACGCAGGTATTCGTCCAAACCGATTTCCTTCGCGATTTTGGAGAGCATCTGGTAATTTACGAGCGCCGCCCGCAGACTGGTCAACTGCCCTTCCTGATAGTCGGGGTAGGCGTGAAAAAGATACTCGGTCACGATAAGTTCCAAAACCGCGTCGCCTAAAAATTCCAGCCGTTCGTTATGGGCACCGGCACCGGGATACTCGTTCAAATAAGAACGGTGGGTTAGTGCTTCCTCCAAAAGTTTCCCGTTTTCGAACTCTGCTCCTATTTTTTTTTCTAAATCACTCATTGGTCGTGTTCTGTTCCTGCATTTCCCTGTAGATGGTGCCCAAGACGCCGTTTACGAACTTCGGCGAGTTCGGGCCGCTGTAATTTTTGGCGATTTCAATCGCCTCGTTGATGGCAACTTTCGGCGGCACTTCTTTTTTGTCGGCATAGAGAAGCTCGTAAAGCCCTATTCGGAGAACATTTCGGTCAACGACGGCGATTTTGGGAAGCGGCCAGTCCGGCGCCGCTTTCTCGATAACCTTGTCTATCTCCGGAAGATGCTCGATTACCCCCTTAACTATTTTCCAAATAAATTCCGGCTCGTCGATGCCCTGGCCGAAATCGTTCATGTTGCGCTCGACGATTTTAATCAAATCGGCCTGCCGGTCGTAAAAATCCCATTCGTAAAGCGACTGAAGAACTATCGTTCGAGCCAAATGCCTGGTAGCCATAGATCAAGTTTTCAAATTTCTAATTACTAATGTCTAATTTCTAATGAAATCTCAAATGTTAGAAATTAGGAATTAAGAACTAGGAATTTGCAGACCTCGATTTTGAACTCTTTTTATCTTTTTTCGCATAAACACCACATTGGGCACAGATTCTGTGCGGGAGTATGGGTCCTTTGCACTTCGGGCAAACCGAAATACGCTTCCTCTTGAGCGCCAATTGCGACCGCCGCCGGCCGACTTTTGACTTCGAATGATGTTTTGTCGGTACGCCACCCATGCCAATGTGATTAAAATTTACGAGCTCAATGCGAAGTGGAAACTTCGTTTCCATCCCGCCATCGGCGGGATGATTGCGAAGCAATCAATTTTATTATCACATTGAGCAGCCCGCTGAAGCTTCAGCGAAAGCGGGCTTACAATAATATAATACTTCTCCTGCCGAATAAGTCAATTACTACTTTCCGACGGCGGCGCGGCTTATGACAACCGGCTCGAGCGGGCGGTCGTTCTCGTCGGTTAAAACCCGGCCGATAGCGTTAACCACTTCCTGTCCCTCAATCACCTTTCCGAAAATAGTGTAAAGATTCGGCAAAGGATAATCCGCAAGCATTATGAAAAACTGGCTGCCGTTCGTATTCGGGCCGGAATTGGCCATCGCCACCACGCCTTTCTTATAACCCTCTCGGTAAGAGGCGGCACTGGGATTAAGCTCGTCCTCAAATTGATAGCCCGGGCCGCCGGTGCCGTCGCCCAACGGGTCTCCTCCTTGAATGACGAAGTTCGGCACTACCCGGTGAAAAGTAAGCCCGTCATAAAAGCCATTTTCGGCGAGAGTAACGAAATTTTCCGTCGTTTTCGGCGCATCTGCGGGATAAGTTATGAATTTAATGACGCCGAAGTTGGTTTCCAGAACGACAATCGGACTTGAAGCCGGTTTTGAAGCGTAAACCCAGAGCAAAACAGCGAGAGCCAGAACGACCAGAACGGCAACGAGCAAATAATTTTTCTTCATTAAAATATTATACAAACTTACAAAAACTTTTCCTGTGGAAATCCGAAAGGCCGTGCCGGCCAATGGCTCTCTTGTGCTTTTTCGTCCCGTAACCCTTGTGCTCGTCGAAACCGTACTCCGGAAGTTTTTTATGGAGTTTTACCATGTACTTGTCCCGGGTGACTTTGGCGACAATCGAAGCGAGCTTAACGGCATTTATTTTCCCGTCGCCCCGCACGACGGTTTTTGCCTTTACGGCCGGTAATTTTTCCAAAAACAACCCGCCGTCAAGATAAACGGGGGCGCCGGCTTTATTTAACCGCTTGAGGGCGCGAGTGGCCGCTCGATTGGCGGCTTTCGCAATGTTCAGCCGGTCAACCGACCGGGGCTGAAGCCGGGCAACGGCAAAATCAATTTTCGGATGGTTCTTGATGAATTCAAACCAATGACCGCGCTGAATCGCGCTCAAACGTTTGGAATCCCGAAGCGGAAATTTCCCGCACCGCGGGCGGAGACCAACCGGCACCGCCACTGCCGCAACAAGAACTGGTCCGGCCAAGGGACCCCGGCCGACTTCGTCTATTCCTATGACATATTTCTTTTTCGTCATTACTTAAATTCTACTACAAAATAGTAAGTTTGAACTTCCCTCGTTGCCCTAGTATTAAACACGTGTTTAAACATAGGTTTAAACCTAGGGCAACTGGTAAAGAGAGCGGCCTGACGCAAAGTTCATTATTGTTTTTAGTTTCAACATATTTAAACTTATATGTCAATAGTGCCTGGGAAAGGTTTTAAAGCTATAATGCTTTGGAAATTATGAAATTTGTCCACCTCCATACTCACTCTCATTATTCGTTACTGGACGGACTTGCCAAGATTGACGATTTAATCAACCGGGCCAAGGAACTCGGCATGAGCGCCATTGCCCTCACCGACCACGGCAACCTCTACGGCGCAATCGAGTTTTCCAAAAAAGCCCGGGCGGCCGGCATAAAACCGATTATCGGCATGGAGGCCTATCTCGCTCCGAACGGCCGCTTGAGCAAACAGCCGCGGGTGGACGAAGTCCGGCGCCACTTAACGCTTCTCGCCAAAAACAAAACCGGCTGGAAAAACCTGGTGAAACTCGCCACCCTTGCCGCCACCGAAGGCTTCTATTACAAGCCCCGAATCGACAAGGAAATTTTAAAAGAATATCACGAAGGGCTCATTTGTCTCTCCGGTTGTTTTTCGGGAGAAATCGCTAAACTTCTTTCATCTAAAAAAACGCTTGAGGCGGAGGAGGCGGCCGCCTGGCACAAAAATGTCTTCGGCGAAGATTTTTACCTTGAAATCCAGCCCCACGCTCCTCATCTTCACGAACCCCTCGCCGAACTTTCCCGAAAATTGAATATCCCCCTCGTCGCCACCAAGGACGTCCACTACATCATGAAAGAAGACAAAACCGCCCACGAAATTTTGCTTGCCATCCAAACCTCGAGCCGGGTGGACGACGAAGACCGGTTAAGTTTAAAAAACTACGATATTTCCTTAAGTTCGCCCGAAGAAATGATTGAGCTCTTCAAACATCTGCCGGAGGCGGTGGAAAATACGGTGCGGATTGCCGAAAAGTGCGATTTGGAAATCGACCTGAAGCAAACCCACCTCCCCAAGTTCTCCTTACCCGAGGGTGTTTCGGCAATCGACCACCTGAAAAAGCTCATTGAGGAGCGCCTTCCCGGCCGCTTTCCGAAAATAACCAAAGAGGTGGAAGAGCGAATCAAGCACGAACTCGGCGTGATTGAGCGAACCGGCTTTGCCGATTATTTCCTGATTGTGGCCGATTTCGTCAACTGGGCGAAAACGCACGGTATTGTGGTGGGACCCGGGCGGGGGTCGGCCGCCGGCAGCATCGTTTCTTACATTTTGGGCATCACCAATATTGACCCCTTGAAATACGACCTTCTCTTTGAAAGGTTTTTGAATCCCGACCGGATTCAGGTTCCCGACATCGACATCGACTTCACCGACACCCGGCGGGACGAAGTTATCGCTTACATCCGGGAAAAATACGGCGCCGACAATGTCGCTCAAATCATCACTTTCGGGACGATGATGGCACGCGCCGCCGTCCGGGACACCGGCCGGGCGCTCGGCCTCCCCTACGGCTTCTGCGACCAAATTGCCAAACTCATCCCCTTCAATATGCCCCTAAAGCGAGCAATCAAAGAAGTACGGGAGCTGAAAGACGCCTGCGAGAAAGACGAAGACGCCAAAAGATTACTCGAGTCGGCGGTCAAGCTTGAGGGCACGGCAAGACACGCT
>CAZUMB010000028.1:0-8298 GCA_964621575.1 uncultured Candidatus Saccharibacteria bacterium | reverse complement strand
AGCAAGAGGCACCGACGCAAACGGCGAAATTGTTTCCGAAAGATTTGATGCAAATAATATCGGCGGTGAGGCTTATCCTAATTCATCCAAGCCGCCGGCGGCAAGCCTGAGTGTGACGGCTGTTCCTAATAATCTTCAGTGGGTCTGCACCGAGGAAAGAGTCACAACGCCGGGTACTGCTATCGCGGAGGGGCTAGAAAGATCTCTCTACGCGGATCTGGATTACATAATGAATTCCCAAGAGCTTACTGCTTACATCGGCGCGATCTTTGATGCCGCTATCAATCGATTAATCATAGAGGGAGTCCATGGGGTCCAAAGTCTGAAGCCATCAGGAAGTACCCCGAAAACCGACTGCAATGACCCACGTCTTGATTCCGAAACCAAAGCTGCCTGTTACGCATTTCAAAAAGCGCAGAAAGACGTAGCCGAAAAAGCTAAAGAACAGGAAGATAAGGTAAATGAAGCCGGAAAAGCAGCGGAGGAGATGGTAAGAGAAGCGGAGGAAGCAGCTAAGAACGCTACGTCTACCACTCCAACCGCAACCTCCACCGAAATAGGAGCTGAAGGCGAAGAAATCGAATAAAGATGAAAATCTTTAAATCAAAAAAATTCGCGGCTCTGGCGGTAATCGCCTTTTTCTTATTTTTCGCGCCGGGGATTACTAACGCAAATTTAGCCGAGACCGCCCTCGATGTTTTCGTTGGCGGCGCCATTAAGATTCTCACTTATGTTTTTAACTTCCTTGGCGCCCTTCTTTTTTCTCTTGCCGGTCTGCTTGTAAACCTGATGCTCGATTTGAACTTCACCGTCCTCGATGACACAAACACCCTCGTCCATGTCGGCTGGGGTCTGGTCCGCGATATCGCTAATCTTGGCTTCGTTCTCGTAATAATTGTCATCGCCTTTGCGACAATCCTGCGATTTGAACAATACGGCGTCGCCAAGCTTCTCCCTAAACTCATTGCCGCCGCAATAATCGTGAATTTCAGCTTTGCCATCGCCGCCGCCTTCATAAACTTTACCGATATCCTCACTAATTTCTTCGCTGAAAGGGCGTTATCGCCCTCGATTTCCGGCCCCATTGACTTAAGCACCGCCCTGTCAAATGCGTTTGGACCGCAACGGTTCTTTTTAGACGACCCGGGGGTTGAACCCGGAGAAGAATTAAGCGGCCTTGAGGGATTTACGACGGGAACCATAACCGCAATCGCCGGTCTTTTCTTCACCGTCATATTTACCCTCATTGCCGCTTTCGTGCTTCTGGCTTTTGCTCTTATGCTTTTCCTCCGATACCTCTACCTGACTTTCCTTGTAATTCTGTCCCCGATCGTCTGGCTCTTCTGGGTAATACCTGCTCTCAAGGGCCAATTCAATAAATGGTGGCACAGTTTCCTTCAGTGGACCTTTTTCGCACCGGCGGTAATGTTTTTTGTCTATCTTGCTCTTATAAGCGTGGAGACAATCGGTGACGTCGGTATTAAGCTTGAGAGCGGCGGAGGGGGATTAGGCGGTTTTTTCACCGGCGTTCTTAAAAACACGATGATTCAGGGCTCGCAGATGGTGGTCCTATCGGGAATTCTAATCGGCGGCCTTATCATAGCTCAAAAGATGAGTATTACGGGGGCGGTTGGAGCAATGACTCTTGGTAAAAACCTCAGAAAAGCCGGGTTGGAGTATACAGGACAAAGAGGAAAACAGGCGGGGGCTGCCGCACTGCGAACTAAGGCCGGGCAAGCAGTTACGGGTGGACTGCAAAGAGCTGGGACAGCATTACAAAAAGTGCCGGGGCTTAGAGGAGTAGGGAGAGGACTTCAGGGAACCGGTAGGGCCGCTGCTGGTTTTGCCACAACACGCCGCACGCCTCCCTCTCTCTGGAAATCGGTTTTGAAACACGTAGCCGGGTCAAAACAATGGCAGTGCCAATTCTGCAACACAGTCGCAGGCCCCAGTAAGAAACCGCCGTCGACGTGCCCAAATGTCGGCTGCGTTGCTAATCCCTCCGGCTCCAAACAACAATGGAAAGAACTCTAATAAAAATAAAAACCTAAACAATTTACAAAATTATGATACAAGTAACCGAAGGGGTTCTGCTCAGAAAATATGGAGGGCTACCTCCCAAGATTAAAGAGACTATCGATTCCTCAAAAGTTTCCAGTTTAGTGGGGGACATTTGTAGCGCCCACTCACTGAGCGAGGAAGACAAAGAATTGTTCGCGGTCTACACCGCGTACATTCTCTTGGGACTGCTGGAGCCGAAAAACTTTTTGGGCGAGATTAGAGTCTTTCTGGGAATCCCAGAAAGGACTATCGTTGAAATAATACGCGAAATCAATTTCCAAATATTTTCCCCTCTCCATAAAGAATTAGAGGAACTTTACAAACTGGAGATTCATATTGAGGAAGAGCTGAAAAAAGAGTTTGAAACCGAAGAACTTAACACCAAAGAGGTTGCGGAACCGGTTATTAAAATAAAACCTGATGCGGAACCCGTACTGCCGAGAATAGAAATCAAAAGAACCCCGATTACCGAGGAATCGCCGATTCCCGTTTTCAGGCCAGAAGTTAAGAAAGAGAGGGAACCCCTCGACGCCGCTCGGGGCAAGCCGGCGGCAACAGCCGAAGCCAGGCCCTTCGACAAGGCTCAGGACAGGCCCTTCGTCATTCATAAGGAAGAAGAACAAAGACCGGCGACGGAGGGAAAAAAGTTCAAGGGTTTCGATTTTCCTTTCGGAATGTTCGATAAAGGAAAGGGTAGTAGAACGACTCCCAGCGAACCGGTGAAGGTGAAGGTGGAAACGCCGGGGCAAGAAAAGCCCCTCGACAAAACTCCCCTCGACGAGACTCGGGGTAAACAGGGTAAAAGAGTAGTCCACTACAGCGAGTACCGCACGCCGCTTACTCCTTTCGAACGGCCGGAAGAAGATATCATCGACCTCCAGACCTTTACCAAGCATGAGGCGCCCCCGAGTGACCAACGACTGACAACTAATGACTTACGACAGACGTCAACCGTTACGCAACAGACAGCCGACAAACCCCAGCCCGCCCCTGAAGTAAAGAAAAAAGAGGAGCCAAAAACAACTCCCAGCATTGAGGGGAACATTGTTGACTTACGACAAACAACCAATGACTAACGACAATTAACTATGGATAAGTTTAGGTTTCTAAAATGGGAAGTTTATACAAACTCTAAAGACTTACTAACAGATATTTTTATTCTAGTTAAACGCTTGCCAAGAGAGTATAGATTTGAATTGGGTAGCCAAATAATCAGGTCTGGTTTGTCCATTGTTCTGAACATAGCCGAAGGAAGTGGTAAAACATCCGACAAGGAGCTCAACAGATTTATCAACATTTCTTTAGGGTCTGTAAACGAAACCCTAGCCGTCGTGGATGTTCTAAAAAACAACAAGCTAATTGACCAAAAAACCTTCGATGACTTTTATAAGAAACTAAACAGTATTTCCAACCAGTTAGGTGGCTTTAAAAAGAAATTAGTCATAAGTCATAAGTCGTAAGTCGTTAGTCAACAAAATGGCCACTTTCCAGGTTCCACAATTTATAGAGCAGAAGCCGAAAATAATCGGGCCGCTTACGCTCGAGCAGTTCTTTTACATCGGCGGAGCGGGCATCTTGAGTTTTTTCTGCTTTTATGTTTTCAATTTTTTCTTCTCGCTTCTTCTCACGATAATTTTCGGCGGGGCGGCCATTGCTCTTGCCTTCGTTAAAATAAACGGCCAAGCGATGCCGGCCATCATCAAATCGGCTCTCTCCTTCCTTTGGCAGCCCCGGACCTATACCTGGCAGAGGGCAGTTACCGAAGCGGTTTTGGACACGTCGGAACTTGAAAAGCTCGAGGAAACGAGAAGTAAAATGAGCTTCCAGGAAAAATTGAAATCAATCGCCCTGGACGTTACGACCGGCAAGATATTCTCGCCGAAAAAGCGGCGCGATGAACGGGAACGATATCAAACGGTCACCCGCTTAACCGGGGAGAGGGAAGTGGCGAAAAGAGTAGATTATTGAATGATACCAATATACTAATGGTACGAATGATACTAATGATACTAATAATACGAATGAAAGAAAATAAAGTATAATGTAAAAGGAAAACCATTAGTATTATTCGTATCATTGGCATGAATTCGTATATTTGTATCTCATTTTCATGGCTGAAGTAAGTTTACCGACGCAAAAATTCGTAGAGGTAAAAACCATCAAAGACGGGGTGGTTCAGCTTAAAGACGGCGGTTTGCGCAAGGTTTTAATCGTAAGCGGCGTAAATTTCGACCTGAAATCCGAAGAAGAACAAAACCTCATCCTCTCAAGCTTCCAGAATTTTCTGAACACCCTGGATTTCTCCGTCCAGTTCTTCATCCACTCGAGAAAAATAAACGTTCAAAACTACCTTGATTTCCTGAAAACGCGGCGGGACGAAGAGAAAAACGAGCTTCTCAAAATCCAAATTGAGGAGTACGGCGAATTCATCCACTCCTTCGTCGAGGAAAACCCGATTATAAACAAAACTTTTTTCACCATCGTGCCTTACGACCCGATAAAAATCACTACCCAAGCCAAAGGATTGATGAGATTGTTCAAAACCAAAAGTTCCCCTTCGGGGAAAAACGCCGAAAAAGAGGCGACCGAAGAGAAAAAGAGGGAAAATATCGAACAGCTGAATCGCCGCGTCGAGCAGGTTACGGCCGGCCTCGAACAGATAGGGCTCCGGGTAACCGTTTTAGAAGACGGGGAGCTTACCGAACTCTACTACAATCTCTACAACCCCCAACTCGTAGAGAAAAAAGATTTAGAAATCAGCAGAAAGCAATAAGCATACGCAAATGAAAATAAAAATACCAAAAGCATACAAACCGGGGGAGGAAGATATTCCGAACGTCATCGCGCCGGCCGGCTTGGAAATAAATTCCAGCCACCTGAAGCTCGGCGACTACTACGTGAAAACGTTTTTCGTCTTCACCTATCCCCGCTTCGTCTCAAGCGGCTGGTTCTCGCCGATTATAAACCTCGCCGAGATGATGGATATATCCATTTTCTTCCACCCGATGGACACCGCCCTCGCTCTCCGGAACTTGAGGAAAAAAGTCACCCAAATCGAGGCAGAGCTGAACGAAAAAACGGAAAAGGGTATTGTCCGCGACCCGATTCTCGAAACCGCTTATCAGGACATTGAAAACCTCCGGGACGCCCTCCAGCAAGCCCGGGAAAAACTTTTCGAGGTCGGGGTTTATATCACTATTTACGGTACGGACCTCCAGGCGCTCGGCAAGCTTGAGAATAAAATAGAGTCCGAAATGGAGAGCAAGCTCGTCTACATAAAACCGGCTCTTTTCCGCCAGCTTGAGGGGTTGAATTCGGTTCTCCCTATCGCCGAAGACGCTCTCTCGGTCGGCACGCCCTTAAACTCCGGACCGGCTTCGTCCCTCTTCCCCTTCGTTTCGCCCGACCTTTCTTCCGACAAAGGCATTCTCTACGGCGTGAACCTCCACAACAACGGCCTGGTCATTTTCGACCGGTTCTCGCTCGAGAACGCGAACAGCGTCGTTTTCGCAAAATCGGGCAGCGGCAAGTCCTACGCCACCAAGCTCGAAATCATCCGCTCGATGATGATGGGCACGGACGTCATCGTCATCGACCCGGAGAACGAATATCAAAATCTTGCAAACGCCGTCGGCGGCAGTTTCTTCAAAATTTCCCTCACCTCTCCGAACCACATCAATCCCTTTGACATTCCGATAATTCCGGAGGGGGAGGAACCGGCTGACGTCTTTAAATCGCACATCCTAAACCTCACCGGCCTTCTAAAACTTATGCTCGGCGAGATAAACCCCGAAGAGGACGCTCTTCTTGACCGGGTTATCACCGAAACCTACGCCTCCCGCGACATAACCGCCGAGAATTTCGGCCCCTCGGCGAACTCGGGGCAAGTACGAGAACTAAACCCGCCGCTTTTGGAAGACCTTCAGACCGTCCTGGAAAATACCGAAGGCGGCCGGACGCTCGCCCAGCGTTTGGATAAGTTCACTCATGGCTCCTACGCCGGTTTCACCAACGCCCCGACGAACGTCGATATCGCCAACCGCCTGATAGTTTTTTCAATCCGTGACCTGGAAGACGAGCTCCGGCCGATAGCGATGTATATCGTCCTGAACTTCGTCTGGAGTTTGGTTCGCTCGAAGTTAAAGAAAAGGATGCTTATCATCGACGAGGCCTGGTGGATGATGAAATACAAAGACAGCGCTTCTTTCCTTTTCGGCCTCGTAAAGCGCGCCCGAAAGTATTACCTCGGCGTCACCACCATCACCCAGGAAGTCGAGGACTTTCTGAAATCCGATTTCGGCCGGCCGGTCATCACCAACTCCTCCATCCAGTTCCTGATGAAACAGGCGCCCGCCTCGATTGGCGCGGTTACCGAGGCCTTTCACATCACCGAGGGCGAGAAGGCATTTCTCCTGGAAGCGGCGGTCGGCGAAGGACTCTTCTTCGCCGGGATGAAGCACGTGGCGATAAAAGTCATTCCGTCTTACACCGAAGACCAGATAATCACCACCGACCCCGAACAGATACTGGAGATGAAAGGAATTAAGAAATAAATTTCTAATTTCTAATTACTAATTTCTAAACAAATGGACAAAGAAAGAGATAAATTTACAGAAAGTGAGATGATTGTGGGCGGTTTGGGCGCGCTCTTGGTTGACGGCGGATGCGCTTTAGCTGACATTTTCTCGGCTGGCGTCGGCGCCGCTGTCACTCCCGTCGTTCAGCTCGCCGCAACGGGTGCAATTGAATGGTGGGTGGATCAAAAAGGCGGCAATCTCGGCATAGTAGACGCAAAACGAATAGGAAAGTACGCTTCCAATCTGCTGCCAGCCATACCGACCGTTTCCGCAATATTTTTAACATCTGTCCTAACGCACAATCACCCGAAGATAACGGGTGTTGCCGCAAAAGCAACTGGTAAGCCAAACTGAAAAAGCGGCATGAGACACAGACACATGACATATAACTTAAAACTTATAACAACGATTATCGTGTCGTCGGTCGCCGTGTCATTGGTTATCGGTCGTTTGTTATTGGTCGCGCCCGCCGGCGCCCAAACCGCGGCACAGGTGCTCCTGACCTGGCAAGCCGACAACTTCTACCCGGCCGACTTTGGCGGTAAAGCGGCCGCGACAACCGGCACGCCCATCACGGTTTCGGCCGAGGTTATCCAAAACGGGAAACTGGCGGACTTGTCGAAAGCGACATTTATCTGGTATGTCGACGAAAAACTCCAGAGCCGGGGTGAGAATCTGAAAGAAACGACCTTCAACGTCAGTAAGTTAGTCGGCGACAGTTATTTCGTAAGAGTAAATATCCAATCCTCGGAGGGCGGGGTTTTTGAAAACTCAATCCGTATCCCCGTTTCAAAACCGCTGGTCGTCCTCGAGTCGCCTTACCCCAACCAGCTCGTGAAATCGGGTGAAAAAGCGGAAGTAACCGCTGTTCCCTACTTCTTCAATATAAGCAACTTCCAGGGTCTGGATTTCTTCTGGCGGATTGACAACGGCCCGACGCAGGAGAGCGGCAACGACAATCAGCTTATATTGAATACCGGTAATGCGGCGGCCGGGCAGATCATTCAAATCACCGGCACCGCCCGGAATGCCAACAATGTCATCGAAACGGCAACGTCGAGAACAAGGTTGATAATTTATTAACTAAGATACTAATATGCGAACGGTACGAATGATACTAATAATACGAATTGCGGTTGTTCTAATCATCTTGCTGGTTACTAGCTCTGCCCACGCCGCCTTGAATGTCGACATATCCAACATTACCAGCCCGGATACGGCCGCTACGGACGAGGGCATTGCCGACTACATCGTCCGGCTCTACTGGTTTGCGGTGGGCGCCGCCGGCGCGGTTGCCGTCGCCTACATCGTCGGCGGGGCGATTTACTATATGGTCTCGTCCGGCAGTCCCGACAAGCAAAACGAAGCGAAGAGTTACATAACAAGCGCCCTCTGGGGGGTGGCTCTGCTTCTGGGTTCGTATTTCATCTTGAACACGGTAAATCCCCAAATTACGGCCCTGAAACCCCCGGGCGGAGGCAAGTCCTGCGACGAGGTTTCCGACCCCAAACCGGGCATAAACTGCATGCCCTCCGTACCGCAAGCGCTTCCGGTTTGCGAAGGCGATGTTGTAAGAACGGGGGGGCGGACCGAGAGCGGAGACGCCGAAACTGTTCCGGCCCAGCCGGGCATAAACTGCATGCCCGCTTGCGCGCCGGAT
>CAZUMB010000027.1:0-8537 GCA_964621575.1 uncultured Candidatus Saccharibacteria bacterium | reverse complement strand
TCGCTTTACGCCGCGGTTAACGGTTTTTTGGACGACGTTGAAGTGGCGAAAATTGGTGAATTCGAAAAGGGATTTTTGAAGTTTCTTCACGAACGCCACCAGGGAATTTTGGACGAAATTCGGAAAACCGGCGACATCTCCGAGAAACTCGACGGGAAACTGAAGGCCGCGGCCGAGGATTTCGGCAAGAACTATTTCGGCAAAAAATAGAATAAATTTATGGCGACCTCAAGAGCGGTTAAAAAGAGAATAAAGGCGACGGAAAACATTTCCCAGATTACCAAGGCGATGGAGGCGGTTTCGGCCGTGAAAATGAGGAAAAGCGAGGAGTTCGCTCTCCGTTCGCGGCCTTATGCTTTGGCTGCTCTCGAGATTCTCAAGAATTTGAGCGGCAAGATAGACGAGACCGAGTTTTATTCTCCGCTTCTTACGAAAAAAGAAACCGGAAAAATTTGCCTTTTGGTCGTCGCCTCCGATAAAGGCCTTTGCGGTTCCTTTAACAGCAATGTTTTGCGCAAGGCGGCGGAGTTTATAAGCAGGCAGGTTAGCGAGGGAAGGGAAGTGGAAATCGTCGCCGTCGGGAAAAAGGCCGCCGACTTTTTCAAGAAACGCGGCTTTCGCGTTTTCCGGGAAGTGACGGGAGCGGGCGATTATGGCGCCAAAGACGAGACGAGATTTTTGGCCGATCTTCTTGCCGAGGCCTACCGGAGCGGCGAGTACGGCGAAATTTACGCGGTTTACACCCGGTTTCTCTCGGTTATGAAACAGGAAACGGTCGCGGAAAAAATTCTTCCCTTTACGGCAGAGGGTTTGAAGAAAAGAATCGACGAACTCGTTCCGGTTGAGGGAAAATATTCCGGCACAGCCGGTGTTTTGGGCGGGAGCGGCAGCGGCGTTCGCGACTATGTTTTTGAACCGAGCGTTAACGAGGTTCTAAACGAACTCCTGCCTCTTCTCCTCGAAACCCAGGTTTATCACGTCATTCTTGAGGCGAATGCTTCCGAGCATTCAGCCCGGATGCTCGCCATGAAAAACGCCTCCGACAACGCCGAAGAACTTATTGCTTCCCTCACTCTTTCTTACAACAAAGCGAGACAGAGCCAAATCACTAAAGAGCTTACGGAAATAACGGCGGGGGTGGCCGCACTTGAGTGAGGAATTATGAATAATGAATAAAGAATCATGAATAAGGGGAAAATAGTACAAATTATCGGACCGGTGGTTGACGTGGAATTTTCCGCCGAAGGCGGATCCGCCCCTGGCGGAGGGCTTCCGGAAATCCACAATGCCCTGGAAGTATCCGCCGAAGGCGGATCCGCCTTCGGCGGAAAAGGCGGCAAGGCAAGGAGCGTTTTGGAAGTCGCCCAGCATCTTGGCGGAAACAAAGTGAGAACGGTTGCCGTCACGCCGACCGAGGGCTTGCGTCGGGGAATGAAAGTCGAGGACACCGGCGGTCCGATTTCGGTGCCGGTGGGCGAGGAAACGCTCGGCCGGCTTTTCAATCTCTTGGGCGACGTCGTCGACGAGGGAAAGCCGCTCGAGGGCAAAGGCGAACGCTGGCCGATTCACCGGAAGCCGCCCAAGTTCACCGAACAGTCGACGGAAAGGCGGATTTTCGAAACCGGCATCAAGGTCATCGACCTCATTGCTCCCTTCATTAAGGGAGGGAAAATCGGGCTTTTCGGCGGCGCCGGCGTCGGCAAAACGGTTTTGCTCCAGGAGCTTATCAGAAACGTCGCCGCCGTTCACAAAGGCTACTCCGTTTTTTCGGGCGTGGGCGAACGTACCCGCGAAGGAAACGACCTCTACAACGAGATGAAACGCTCCGGTGTCCTGCCGCAGACCGCTCTCGTCTTCGGTCAGATGAACGAAGTGCCGGGCGCCCGCCTCCGGGTGGGCTTAGCCGGCCTCACCATGGCCGAATATTTCCGAGACAAGAAAGGCAAGGACGTTCTCCTTTTTATCGACAACATTTTCCGTTTCACCCAGGCCGGGTCCGAGGTTTCGGCCCTTCTCGGCCGGATGCCTTCGGCCGTCGGCTACCAACCGACGCTCGCCGACGAAATGGGCGAACTTCAGGAGCGAATCACTTCCACCAAGAAAGGTTCCGTTACTTCCGTCCAGGCGATTTACGTTCCGGCCGACGACATTACCGACCCGGCGCCGGCGACGACTTTTTCCCACTTGGATTCGACGATAGTGCTCGCGCGGAATCTAACCGAACTCGGCATTTATCCGGCCGTTGACCCCTTAGATTCCACTTCCACCGCTCTCGAGCCCGGGATTGTGGGCGATGAACACTACGCCGTCGCCCGCGAAGTCCAGCGGATTCTCCAGCGCTACAAGGATTTACAGGATATCATCGCCATTCTGGGCGTTGAAGAACTCTCCGATGAAGACAAACTCTTGGTCGGCCGGGCCAGGAAAATTCAACGATTCCTTTCCCAGGCCTTCCAGGTAGCCGAGGTTTTCACCGGCCGCAAGGGCGCCTACGTACCGATTAAGGAAACCGTCAGGGGTTTCAAGGAAATAATTGAAGGCAAGCACGACTCAAAACCCGAGCAGGCCTTTTACATGGTCGGCGGCATCGACGACGTGAAGTAAAATGAGAGTTTTTATTTATTCTTTGCGGGAGAAAATTTATGAAGGCGAGGCGGATATTTTGACGCTTCCGACCGCAAACGGCGAAATTGGCGTTTTGAACAATCACGTTTCGCTCGTTACCCCTATAAGCAAGGGCAAGGTGAAAATAAGAAAAGGCAGCGGTTTTGACGAGGCCGACAGCGTTTTTGAAATAGACGGCGGTTTCGCCCAAATCAATCCCAGGGAAACGATTTTGCTCGTCGGCTGATTGCCTATGGAAAAACTCTTCGTCTACGGCACCCTGAAGGACCCGGTAATCCGGCGGAAGGCCGTCGGCCGGGCGTTCTCCGGCGCGCCGGATTCGCTCAAGGGCTGGCGGAAGACGGAGTTTTTTGTTGATGGCGAGGATTATCCCGTCATCGTTCCGGATGAGGACGGCATTGTTGACGGCTTGATTTTCGAAGTGACTCCCGCCGAACTCAAAACCCTCGACGATTACGAGGAGGAATACAAAAGAATTGAGGTGGTTTTGAAAAGTGGCGCCCGGGCCTGGGCATACGTGAGGAAATAAAAGAAACGCGCCGTTTGTGTTAAAATTACGGTAATGGGACCTTTTCGCAAAAGGATAACTGTTCAGCTTTCCATTTCTCTCGCGATTGTCGGCGGGCTGGTTTTGGCGGTAATGCTCTTTGGTTTTCAGGTCGACCGGCTGGCCGAAAAAATCGCGGGTACCCGGGAGCAAATCAACGAGCGCTCGGCCGCTCTTACTTCGCTTGCCTCTCTCCGTTCCGATTACACCTCAAAAGGCGAAGCGTATTTGAACGTTCTTCACAACGTTATTCCCGAAAAAGACGAACTCATTGACCTTTCCAAGGATTTTCAGGCGATTGCCCAGGAAGACGGCCTAAATTACGGTTTTACTTTCCTCGGTGAGACGCCGCCTTCCGGCGATGTTTTGGGCTCGGTAAGATTCAACCTTACTTTAGGCGGCACTTTCACCAAGCTTCTTAATTTCCTGAAAGATATGGAAAACTTCCGGTATCTCATAAGTGTGGAGAACGTTTCTCTTACTCGAGGGTCGGAGGGTAATATGAGGATGGACATCCGGGGAAGCGTATTTTTCAGGTAAACCCACATAAATGAAAATAGATTTAAGATCTTTCTTAAAATTCAAAAACGGGTTTCGTTTCAAGTTGGGAAACCAGCATTACATTTTCGCTTTCCTTGCCCTTTTTATGCTTATTGTCGTCGCCGCCCTCGTCATTTGGTGCATCACTTTCCTCGTTTCCAATTTTGCCGAGGCCTTTACCGAAACCACGCCGATGCCGCAAACCCAGAAATTTGACATCAAGGGGTTTGAAGATTTAAATTTGGTAAAGTAGTAAAAATTTGATTAGGGCGCATAGTTCAGTGGTAGAACGCTGTCCTGATAAGACAGAGGTCCTAGGTCCGATTCCTAGTGCGCCCACACTTCGACTCACAACATGATTTCCGTTATTTACGAAGACAAGGATTTTCTTGCCCTCTTGAAGCCGGCGGGCGTACTGACGCATAAGACCGCTAGGAAAGAGGTGGAGGAGACGGTCGTCGACTGGGTTCTCAAAAAGTATCCCGAAGTGAAGACGGTAGGCGACCCTTCGACAAGCTCAGGGCAAGTAGACCGGCCCGGCATCGTCCATCGGCTGGACAAGGACACATCCGGCATTCTTCTTGTCGCCCGCAACCAGAAAACTTTTGATTACCTAAAAAAGCTGTTTCAGGAGCACAAAGTCAGGAAAACCTATCTCGCGCTTGTCTGGGGGAAAATCGCTGGCCGAGGAGTCATCGATTTGCCGATTGGCCTGAAACCGGGGACGGTTCGGCGCGTTTCCCGGGGGAAAAATTTGAAGATGGTAAAAGAGGCCGTTACGGAATATAAGGCCCTGAAAACAATCGAAAAAAGCGGTAAGGAATTCACGCTCGTGGAACTTACCCCGAAAACCGGCCGGACTCATCAGCTTCGGGTTCATCTGAAAAGCTTGGGTCACCCGGTGGTGGGAGACGCTCTCTACGGTCCCAAGGAGAATCCTTTCGGTTTGTGCCGGCAGTTTCTTCACGCCCAGTCGATAGAGTTTACGAAGTCTGACGGCGGTTGTCTCCGTTTGGAAGCTGACCCGCCCCCGGAACTTAAGAGAATCCTTGTCGCCTTTCCGTAATCCCATTTTCTTATTCGCGCGAATAAGAAAATAAGAAATGGTGTTGACATTTTGTTTTGAAAAGTTATCATGATTTTCAATGATTGCCGAAGAAATCTTGGTAAAAATTAAATCCGGGGCGAGAGTGAAAATCTGGGAGAAAATTAAGGAAGGCGACAAAACCCGGGAAACCCCTTTTGAGGGGATAGTGATTGCCCGCAAGCACGGCCGGGAAGCCGGGGCGACTTTCACGGTGCGGACGACCCTCCAGGAAGTTGGCGTCGAGAAAGTTTATCCGATTCACTCGCCGAACATATCGCGAATCAAGATTTTGTCTTCGCCGAAGAAGGTTCGCCGGGCGAAGCTTTATTACCTCCGCGGTCTCTCGCCGAAGAGGATAAGGGAGAAACTTAAAGGTAAATAAAAGCGCGGGTGGCGAAACTGGCAGACGCGCTACCTTGAGGTGGTAGTGGGCGCAAGCCCTTGGAGGTTCGAATCCTCTCCCGCGCACCAATAGAATCGGCTCAAACATATCTGAGCCGGTTTTTGGTTAGTGGTCGCCCAGAAGTGCCGTCCCGCAACAGGAGCTACCTTACGGTAGCTCCTTGAAATTTTAGATAACCGGAAGCATACTTTCTTATTCGCGCGAATAAGAAAATAAGAAAGTATTGAACTAGGAACCGCCGAAAGGCGGTTTTTTGGTTGACAAAAGCTATTAGAAGTTGTAGTTTATGGAAAGCTGTTTCCACTCTGTCGGGCCCACCGGACAAGGAGGTACCACATGAAGGGGTTGATTTTTGGAGTGCTCGCAGCGACACTCGTGTTCGCCGTATCTGCCTGCGACGGCAAGGAGGAGGCGGAAGTAGTCCTGGAGACAATCGAGGCCGCTTCGCCGGCGGAGCCCGAGCTCCCGCCGGTTCGGCCGGAGAAGCTCGAGCGGTTCCGTGAGTTGCTCGAGGTGTACAACGCCGCCATCGGTGATGATGAGGAGAAGAGCTATTCCTCGTTGAGCAGGAAGGATATGGAGAGAGCCCATCTCATCACCTTCTACCTTCACCGTCAGGTCCAGTGCGCCTACCGCCACCTCAACGAGGCGGAGGTGCGTGCGTTCTTCGCCGACACGACGTTCACCAGGGAACTCCCAGGCGGGATGTACCTCGGTGTGGGTGGGCCTACTACCTCCATCGCGGGGATTCCGCTCGGCGAAGGGAATTCGAGGGAGGACTTCGAGGATTTTCTCCGTTACTCGTTCATGGAGACCGATTACATGTCGGCCTTCGAGACGAGCGAGGAGGAGAGTCAAGTTTTCTTCGCCATCGTCGCGGCGGCGCTCGACGAGCGGGGGCTCGCTTGTGAGTGGTAGCTACCACAGCAAGCACGCGCGAGAAGGGGCTCGCGGCCACACTGGTTGCGAGCCCCCAACTTTTTTATTTTTACCTTCGCAAGTGGTTTGGTTGGGTGGTAAGTTGTTTGGGGATTGAATCTTAGAATGCAGCAAGCCCCTCGTAGTGGTAACACTACGAGGGGCTTGGTCTTGCTGGAGGAACATCCTCGTCCGACTTCCCGTCAGACGATTCCGAGTTCCTCCTCCATCACGCGTCGCACTTCGGCGACCGGGTCGGCAGCGCCGAGGATCTGCCGGCCAATGACCAGGTAGTCCGCGCCGTTTTCCACGGCAATCGCCGGGGTCGCGATTCGCGCCTGGTCGTCCTGCGAAACGCCGGCCGAACGGATGCCCGGCGTGACCGCGAGCTTCCCCGGGTAGGTCGCCTTCAGCTCCTTCACCTCCTCCGGAGAGCAGACGAAGCCGTGAGCTCCGGCGTCGGTGGCCATCTTCGCGAGGACTCTGACTTCCTCGATCGGCAGGCAATGGTAGATCTCCTCGCTGGTCTTCTTGTCAATCGAGGTGAGGACCGTTACGGCGAGGACCTTGGTCGGCGCGCCGACCAAGGCGCACACTGCGGCCTCGACCATCTCCGGACCGCCGGAGGCGTGCACTGTGACCGCCCAGGGCGGGCTCTCCCGGAGCCGCTTGCAGGTGTTCGCGACCGTGTTCTTGATGTCGTGGCACTTCAGGTCGGCCATCACCCGGCCGTAGACCTGGAGGTCGGGGATGAGGGTATCGATTCCCCGGCTGAAGAGCAGATCGTTCACCTTGAGGATGACGCCAGAGGGACGGAGTGCGTCCACGATGGCGAGCGTCTCGTCCCAGTTCTTACCATCCAGGGCCACGATGATGCGGTTCTTCTCCTCGGTCTCGGCGTCACAGCGCTCCATCACCCCGAACTTCGAGATGAGGGTCTTCCGGACGTCGTGGAGGGTCATGCCCGCCCAGACGGGCAGGTTGATGCCGAGTTCGGCGAACTTCTTCCGCCAGCCCTGCTGGCGGTCGACGAGGACGACGAGGCCTTGGACATTGAGGCCGAGCCTCACTGCTTCGAGGAACGGTGGGATCTTCGATGCTCCGTCGGTCACGACGTCGTCGAAGAGGACAGCCGAACTGCCGAAGGGCGCCTGGCCGATCGAACTGGCTTTGGCGACTCGCCCGGCCTTGGGTGCCTCCCGGATGGTGATGTACCGGATGCCGGTCCGCTCACAGAGCGGTCCCGCGAAGCAGCTCACCGAGTCCGGCACTTCGATGAACCGGTCGGGCCGGAGCCGCCGAAGCGGATTCTCGAAGGCCCGGGCGATCTCGGTGATCGCGTCGGGGTGGTTGCGGGCGTCCCGCAAGTTGATGTAGACGTCGGTCTTACCGCCGCTTTTGAGCGGCAGGTCCCGCTTGTTCGAGAACTTGATGAGTCCCCGCTCAAGCAGGAAGCGAACTATCTCCTCTTGCTCGACTGGGTCGAGCCATGGCGAAACTGGGTGTCGAAACACGGTGCACCTCCTTGTGGTGGGCGTGTTGGTGCGTGTATGGGTTTGTGATACAGCTGCTGTAAGCTTTGTTGATTTTCACCTTGGCGTCAAGTTATTCTTTTAATTTGTAGGATGGAGGCGGGGAGGTATAATGGAAATAAGTAATTCAAATAATTAGTAAATGGATAATAAAGACTTTAACTGTATTATCGTTCACGGGTGTCCGGCGGATAAAGAAAGCGCAATCGATTTTAAGACGCGGACGTATGACAAGCACTGGATTCCCTGGGTAAAGGAAACACTAATCGGGGAGGGCATAAAAACAGAACTCGCGCTTATGCCAAGCCCCTGGGCGCCTGTATACGAAGACTTTAAAAAGGAGTTTGAGAAATATCCGGTTTCGGAAAACACGGTTTTGGTCGGCCACAGCTGCGGGACAGCTTTCTTGGTCCGCTGGCTGGGCGATACGAAACAAAAGATAAAAAAACTTATTCTTGTCGCGCCCTGGAAGATAACGACAAAAGAAGATGAATTCCGTCCGGCTTTTTACGATTACCCGATAGACGAAACCATTAAGTCACGGGTAGGGGAGATTGTAATGTTTACGGCCGATAACGAAGAAGAAAACGGCAAGAAGAGTCTGGAAATGTACCGCGAGGTTCTAGGTGGCCGGGTAATCGAATTAAAAGGAAGGGGGCATTACATTTTTCGGGATATGGGCGTGGAAGAATTTCCGGAATTGATCGAAGAAATCACAAATCAGGAATAACTGATAGAATTAAGAAATGAGTAAAAACAAAATCACG
The DNA here is from genome assembly GCA_964621575.1 of uncultured Candidatus Saccharibacteria bacterium. GTDB lineage: Bacteria > Patescibacteriota > Minisyncoccia > UBA6257 > GWB1-50-10 > CAZGHF01. Next base: position 118 of record CAZUMB010000027.1, on the reverse strand, counting down.
CTCGAAGAGCTTATCGATAAATCGAAAGCGGTGATGGAGAAGTACCAAAAGGAATTTCCCGACGTGAAGGTGGACCGGGATTATTTTCCTTTCAAGATTACCGAGGAGTGGGGAGAAT
>CAZUMB010000026.1:0-8665 GCA_964621575.1 uncultured Candidatus Saccharibacteria bacterium | reverse complement strand
GTTTGGTCAGATAGGGGATGACTATGTGACAGGCGCTCCTACGACGGGAGTAGGCGTTCTCAATTTAATCAAGACGGTAGCCAACTGGTTTGCGGCGGTTCTCTTCGTCGTTGCGGTTATCTTCATAATCCTGGCCGCCTTTGGTTATCTTACCGCCGGCGGTGAAGACGAAAAGATTAAATCCGCGAAGCAAAAGCTGGTCTACGCCATCGTTGCCGTCGTGGTGGCGGCGCTTGCCTTCTTCATTCCGACAATTATCTTCAACATCCTCGGCTTAGGGGGAATTGAAGGCGTACCCACTACGGGCACAGGGGGTTAGTCACAGGTATCGGTTATCTAAACAAAACCCCTTCGGGGGTTTTGTGTTTTTGCGGGAGTATTAAAAACAATCGCGCCCCGGGCTGTAAGCCACAGGGCGCGCTGTTTGCTGTCTCGGCGGTCGGGTCGAGCCGCTACCTTAGCGACTCAAATCTGACCACCGTTCCGTCTTCGAGGCCCCTCAACCGGGCCTGTCCCGCCGGGTCTTGCCCAGCGATGACGGACTCACCGGCCGGGAATCGGAAGGGCAGTTGCGACCCATCCGTTTCCCGTGAGAGCGCTTCGAACGGCTTGTTGGACCACACCCTGTGACGGGTGCCGGAACCAACGACGACGGTGAGGACCTCCTCACCGGCGTCGAAGCGGAACTCTTGCGCCGAGGCGGCCGCCGTCGGCGTGGGCTTGGCCCACTCCGTGACAGTTGCCTTCGCATCCTTGTACTTCTCCTTCGCCTCGTCGCGTCCACCGAGGGCGAACACTGCGGTGAGCACGACGAAGGCGATGACGAGGGCGGACATCACCCTCTTCACGCTACCGCTCATGGCGAGGAAAGCGATTGCCAAGAGCAGGAGAAGCGCGAGGGGGATGAGGGCCCGGTCATTCGTGACCGGCACGATCGTGAAGTATACGCCGAACGCGAGCTCGGTGCCCACCACGAGCGCCATCGTCTTGAGGAACCTCGGCCAAACTATGCCGATCGCCGCGATGACCATTGGATCGAAAAGGGCGAAGAGCCAGAAGGCGATTGCGAGGAGCGGAACGAGCGCCACGGTAGCCGTGAGAGCCGGCCAACCGACGAACGCTACTAGGGTGATGGCGAAGGGCCAACCAGCGATCAGGACGATCGCCAGCCTTGCCCAGAAACTCCCGGTGTCCCAGAGATCCAGAACGAGGTTCCGGACCTCATTCAACAAAGCGATCATCGGTCGGTCCTCCTACGGATCCAGGGTTGGTTGCGACGCCACCCTCTCAGCTGAGCGGCGAGCGGTTCGAGATCTTCGTCGAGTCTCCTCACCCCGTCCCCGAGGTTTTCCCAGAAGAGCCGGGGATACTGGATGAACCAGTCGTTCTCGAGGAGTGATAGCTCGGCCAAGAACGCTCCCGGGCTTTCCTCGCAGAGCCTGTTCCACTTAGCGAGGAGCCACTGCCGATCCTTGGGTTCAACTTGTAGGATTCGGTTGATGACCCAATTTTCGGTGCGGCGCATTCTCCTGCCGTCGGGCAGGTTCACGGTGATGATACCACCGTGGAAAGTGTTCGCCCGCTTCAGGAGCCGTCGGATGGCTCTGGTCTGACGAGCGTAGCGGCGAAGGTCTTTCACCACGTCTTCCCGATCAGGCATGAGCACCTTGCGGAGCTCTTTGCCGACCGCTTCACGCCCCTTTTTGTCTTCACCGAGTTCGTGGCCTGCGAAAGCAGTGCCGATGTCCCAGGCGGCTTGGACGACGAGCTTTCCCATCTCCTTCAATCCCGGAATCTTCATGGTTATCTCCCCGGCTGCCGAGGCCCGTTTAGGCTGGCTCGCCAGATAAGGTCGTGTTCGTTGCCGGCCCTCACCTCCACGTAGCGGTCGCGTTCCGTGAAGTTCGTTTGATAGGCGAGCCTGCCGGCAGCACTTGTCATCCGCGACTTCTCGGTATCACCGTCGATGATGACAACTCGGAAGTTTGGAATGAGGTTGCCGGCTTCGTCGCTCACGGTTATGACAAGCCGTTGTTGGCCGTCTTCGCCCGTGAAAGTGACGTAGAGTTTCTTCGCCACCTTTGTCGGCTTCGTCGTGAGGGTATTGAGCTCGTGAGCAATCCTCGCTCTTTCGAGCTCGGTTCGCTCACGTTCGAGTGCTTCCTCCTCCGGCCGCTTCGGCTTAGGGAGGGGTGGTACGGTGAGGAGGATCTTCGCGGAGTACCCGCGGGCCGAAGCCGTGAGCACGTGATAGCTTTTCGGCTTCAAGCCTATGAACGGAAACGAACCGCTTCCGTCCCGGATTTCAACCCGGACCTCCTCCTCGTTATCCATCCGCAGCATTGCGAACGTGGGCTTCCCTTTGTACCACCGGCCAGACATTTTCACCTGAACTGTGGTGGCAAAGGTACCGTCCTCAGCCCCTTCTACCGGGTCGTAGTCGTAGGACAACTCGATGGTCGGAGGTTTGTTTCTTCCTTCCTCCTTCCGTTGGTCCTTCTTCTCGTTTGTCATCTCACCCTCCTTGTGGGGTGGGGCAGGGGTTATAAATATGTATCTACATCTAAATTGACAAATACTAACCCCGACCCAGCTGTCGTAGCGCCCGCATTCCTGCAGACACCCTCACCTTTTTGGAGGCGAGTGACAGACGAGAAAGGATCCAGTATGCTACCTATAATTATATCACTTATAATGGTATTTGTCAAATTGTAGGGGAGCTTGTATAATCTACTAATCATCGGGCGAGTGGGTTAGTAGATTTGTCGAGGTGGCGGAACAGGTAGACGCGCCGGTTTTAGGAACCGGTGGAGCAATCCGTGGGAGTTCGAGTCTCCCCCTCGACACAATGTCATTTACACTTTACGTACTTTACAGCCTGAAGGTTCCGAGAACTTACGTGGGTTATACTGCCAACTTAGATGAGAGGTTAAACTATCACAATGGCGGTAGGGTAAGAGCGACAAAATTTTGTACACCGTGGAGAGTTATCTATACGGAGGATGGGTTATCCAAGGAAGAAGCTAAAAGAAGAGAGCTTTATTGGAAGAGTGGTGCGGGCAGGCGCAACTTAAATAGGATTTTAAGGGGGTTCCCGCCTAACTTTAGGAAAGTTAGGCGAGGCTCGCCCAAATGAAATTTGGGCGGCAAGTCTCACCCTCGGCACAATTCAAGTAAAATTGACAAAATCCTCAATCAAGAATAATTTGATTAAATAATGGACCCCGTTAGAAGTTCTCGGCAAAAGAATTTTTCGGCAGAAAAATTTTTTGCTTGGAGCGGGCGGGGAAAGATGGGAAAATCAAATTTTTTCAGAATTAATGCAAGGTCTAGTAAATACAAATTTCTAACGGGGTGAATTTGCTTTTTAACAGTTCCTTCGGCTTGAAACTCACGACGACCGAAGTCGTCGCGGAAGTTTTGCGTTTTATGACTGCCGATCCGAAGCGAAAATACAAAGTCGTCATCGGTACCGACTCGGAATGGCTCCAGAGTAAAAATGCCGACTTCGTCACGGCCATCGTCGTCCACCGTATCGGCAACGGCGGCCGCTATTTCTGGCGGCGCATCCAGGCGGGCAAGTTTCACACCCTCCGCGACCGAATAATCAGAGAGGTAATGCTTTCCCTTGAGATTGCCCACACCGTCCTTAAAGAGCTGAAGAACAGTTCAGAGGGAGACAACTGGACCTTTGAAATCCACGCCGATATCGGTGAGAATGGCGAAACTAAGGCGCTTATCCAGGAAGTGGTCGGGATAATAAGAGCCAATCACTTTGAAGTCCGGACGAAGCCGGAAAGCTACGCTGCGACCAAGGTGGCCGATAGGCATGTGTAGGAGTTGCTCAAAATTTTCAAGCCGATAGCGCGGAAAATTTTGTCAGCAAACCTAGCATCCCGCCAACGGCGGGATACAGATAAAATATATGGATAAAGTAGTTTTCGATATTGAGACCAAGAACACTTTTGCCGACGTCGGCGGGGACCAGAACGTCGGCAAGCTCGACGTTTCGGTAGTAGGCGTTTATTCGTACAACAAGGATGAATACCTTTGCTTTGATGAAAACGAGCTCGACAAACTCGGCGATTACCTCAAAAATGCCGGTCTCTTGATTGGCTTTTCCAGCAAGCGTTTTGACGTTCCGGTTTTGAACAAGTACTTTAATTTCAACCTCGCTGCTCTGCCCCACTACGACATTTTGGAAGAGATCATAAAATCTTTCGGCCGGCGGATTGGCCTGGGGGTTCTGGCGGAAGCGAACCTCGGCATCGGCAAAACCGGTCATGGTCTTGAGGCGGTTGATATGTACGCCCGCGGCGAAATTGAAAAACTCAAAAGCTATTGCCTTCAGGACGTAAAAATCACCAAGGAGATTTTTGACCTCATCCGTAACCAGGGATATCTCTGGATTCCCCAGTGGAACGTGCCGGATATGGTAAAGCTTCCCTTGACCTATAAAGAAGAAACCTCGCCGCAGGCCGGGTTATTTGGTAGTATGTAGAAGCGGATAGACGCGGATGGCTACGCGGATAAACGCGGAAACTTAATGGATATCAAGAAGAATAAAACTTTAGTAACGGTGGTGGTGCTTTTTGTCGCCTTCGGACTGATAATGGTCTATGTCCCGCTTCTTTTCAGTCCTTCGCCAACCCATAATCAAGCTCCCGTTTCCGCGGAAGAACAGGAAGACGCCCAGCTTATGCCCTCTATTACGGCAACAACCTCAACCTCTTCGCCCCCGGTCGAAGAAGACGAACAAACTCTGCCCGATAGTTTCAGCGGACTTGAGGAAGAAAGCGAATCCTTGGACGATTTGCTTGAAGGGTTTTAAGGCTTAAGAACTTCACCGAAGCGGTCGGCGATGGCTCTTTTTGTCATATTTGTTGCCATTTCCAAGTATCTCGACTCGGGAGTTCCTTTCGGCATTTTGGCGCTTATTCTCTCGATAATTTCCAAATCCCTTACCTTTCCGAATAGTTCGTTTTGATTCACCCCACCCCGTTCCAAGTGGGTACCTAGTTTTTCGCTCGCTATGTTCAGCCAACCGTCTTTTAATTCATTTTCGGCATTGAATCCGAAAAGTACGCCTCTTATGTTATGGCCGGTGGGTAGGCCGGACCGGCTGTCGTAGAAGAACTTAACGCTCGCGCCGCGGAGAGGACCGCTCTCGCCGACGAAAAAGTCGCCTTTTGTCGGTCCCGGGACAGCTTCTTGAACCGCTTCAGTCGGCACTCCACCCGTTTCCGGTTGAATGTATTCTGTGCCCGCACCGGTTGCGGCTTCGGCCGGGATTGCCTCTGCTGTCGCGGTCTCGGGCGCCCCACCGCTCAAAATTTCTTCAACTTTTCCGGAAGAAAGTCTTTCACCCGGGTGTTCCTCTACCCACGTTCGCAACACCTCGTTATTATGGATGATATTATCTACTTGGGCTTCCGAAAGAACGCCGGCTTTGCCGAATATTCCTTCCATTCCGGTTTCGTCTTTCAAAAGTTCCGAGAAATCAATCTTTGCGCCAACCGGTATTTGGTCAGGGTCGGTGATGCCGGCAAGGCCGTACTTTTCGGGGTCGGCGACGATTTTGTCCTTCAGGGCGTCAATAATGTAGGTTTGCTTGCCTTCGTTCAGGTCGGAGAACGCTTTGCCGAAATGTTTTTCAAGCTGGTCTTCGGCCGCTCGCCAAACCGAGCCGCCTTTTTCGATTGTTTCGATATATTCTCCGCTATCGGCACCGGATGCGGCTTCAAAAATAGAAGATTCTTCGGGCAACTGCGGACCCGCAAATTCGGGCGTTTCCGGTAACTGTGGGCCTACAGGTTCAAATGCGGGAGATTCAATTCCGCCTTCTTGTTGAGGAAGGCCTGCTTTTGCTGTGTCAGGCTGGACAATGTGTGAGGCGGGAGCCGATTCGGTTGGAACGGCAGCCGGTGCCTCTTCGGTAGGCGGAACGGTGGTTCGTAAATCGGCGTCGGAAATTTCCTCTCCGCCCTGGAAGAAGTGGCGAATGGCGTAACCTGCCGTTGCGAAACCAGCTCCGAGCAGAGCCCCTCTTATAATTTGGTCGCGGAGCTGTTTTTTGTAACGGGTTTGCATTTTCTCCTGCCGGACTCCCATAAATTTGTTCAGCCGGTCAAGCAATTTATTTTCCGTTTCCGGGTCTTCCAGTGCTTTCAGCGCAACTTCGGCTTCGGCAAGTGTTTGGATAAGTTCGTACTGATTGGCGGTTTTCTTGTCACTCTCGCCGAAATCAACCAGCCCCATGTTTACTTGGCGCCACGTGTAATCCACTCTAGCCTTAAGCCGAAGTAGCTGGTCGGTGGCTTTTTCGCGTTCTTCCTCGTTTTCGGACGATCGTAGAAATTCAACATCAGCGACAATTTCGTTGAGTTTTCTCGAAAGATTCTCGGCTTTGGCGAAGGTTAAGATTTCTTCTCTTTCTTTTCCTACCGCCTTTTTCATTTTCGCCGATGTCGTGAGAGTTTCGGCGGTTCTATTTCTAGCCATCCAGCCGCCGATGCCGGCTGCGGCGAGCGGGGCGCCGATTAATCCGAACATGCTGACCGTGAGCGCCCGCGTCGCGTAACCCAAGGCCATATAGCCGCCTCGTTCGACAGCGGTGCTTTTTATAACTCTCGCCCAAGCCCATTTTGACTGGATTTTTTGGATTTCCTCCTCGGCCTCGGGGTTCGTGTTCAGGAATTGGCTGAACCTCACGTTTTTATCTATACCGAGAACGACGTTCATTGAATAAACATCGCCGTTTTTCTTCGCCAGCATTTCGGCTAAGGCCTTTTTGGCTTCCTCGTAGGCCCCTTTCTGTTTTTGGAATTTTGCTTTTTCGCCTTTCGAGGCGAGCGTCTCGGACCAGCGGGAAGGCGTTCGGCCGAAAGCCGCCGCCGTTTTGTTGAAATCATCGATGATTTTTTGCTCTTCGGGAGAGGCGTTTGCGAATTTAGCAAATCTTATCTCCAATTCGCCGTTTTCTTTTATTTCGACAGCCGGTCCCATCGTTTTCATTCCTTTTACCAGCTGCTCGAGCGCCGCGCCGTGGGTTTTCATTCCGCCGCTCATTATTTCCTCAGCGGTGGCTTTCTCGGCCTTGACGGCATAGTATTTCTTGAACACGCCGCGCCACATCCGGCCGAGAAAACCGGCCTCAGCAGTTTCTTTCTGCGTTTTCGCAAAGCCCTCTTCCTGAATGCGGCCCAAAGTAACCTGTCTTAGGTTTTCCAAAACCAGCGCCTGCTGGCCGGGCGACAAACTGCCCCATCCCTCGATACTCTCAATCTTCTCCTTTTTAACACCGAACTGTTTTTCGAAGTCTTGGATAGTTCTTTCCTGTCGTTCAGCCGCCGTACGCGGTTTACTTTCCTGTTCGGCTCCCCTATTTCTTCTAGATTCCTTCTCAGCTTCTTTGCGTTTTTTCTCTTCCGCCCTCTCTTTATCCTTTCGTTCTTTCTCTGCTTTTTCCTTTTCTGCCTTTTCTTTTCTCGCCGCCTTCCTTTTTTCTTCTTTCTTTCTTTTTTCTCTTACCCTGTCTTCTTCCCGCGCTTCCTTCTCGGCTTTAGCCAGTTCAGCTTTTTTCTTTCCTTCCGCTTCCGGGGCCGCCGGTTGCGTTTTTTTCGGCGCGGTTGTTGGCTGCGTCTCCGTTTTCGGCGGGATACCTTCTCTTTCCCTGGATTCTCTGTCTATTTCTTCCAAGCTCGGTTTTTCCGGCGTCGGTTCAAGCGGCGGCATCTCATGTAACGGCTTCTCGAGTTTTTTGAGTTCCGCCCTGGCCTCGGCCGGGGACGTGCTCGAAATTTTATCTAAATTCCACCCAAGTTCTGTAGCTAGTCGCTCAAGCTCTCTGTCGGAGAGCGATTTCTCCACACTTTCTTCGGTTGGAGGTGGAATGCCTTCCTTAGGTTCTTCCGGCGACTCCGTTGGCCCAAGGGACCCGAATGATTCTTTGCTCATACCAAAATTATACTACCCCATAGTTTATCAAAGCAAGTCAATGGCCGGGACTTCAATTTTTGAGGGAATTCGGTTATATTTAAAAGCACTTACGATGAAGGTTTTCGGGAAAAACTTGTTCTGGGCAATTGCGACTTTTATCCTCGTCACGATTCTCTTTTCGATGCTTTTTAATTTGGGCGCGGAAAAACCGCCGGTTTTGGGCATCTACGACGTCGCCGAAAAAGTGAACGCCGGCAAGGTGAAAAGCATTACCGTAAAAGGCGACTCGCTCGAGCTTGTTCTTACCGATGATAATAAAGCAATCTCAAGAAAGGAAACCGAAGTCGGTCTTTCGGAAACTCTCCGGAACTACGGCGTGGAAACGGAGGCGCTCCGCAAAGTCGAGCTAAGCGTGGAGGAAGAAAGCGGTCTTAGTTTCTGGCTTGGCGTGATTATCCCGACCGTTCTGCCCATCATCGTCATTCTTTTCATTTTCTGGTGGATTTTCCGCCAGGCGAAAACCGGCGTCAATCAGGCCTTCACTTTCGGCAAGGCCAACATCCGCGTGTTCTCGGCCGCCCGGAAGAAAGTGACTTTCAAGGACGTCGCCGGCCTCAAAGAATCGAAAAATGAGCTGGAGGAAGTCGTCGACTTTTTGAAAAACCCGAAGAAATTTTTGGATATCGGCGCCCGAATTCCGCGCGGCGTTATTTTGATGGGTCAACCC
>CAZUMB010000025.1:0-8672 GCA_964621575.1 uncultured Candidatus Saccharibacteria bacterium | reverse complement strand
GTTTGCGTGTTACCAGTAATGGCCCCCGAAGGCGAAACCTCGCTCGCGACAGTCAGGAACTGGTTGTTGTCCAGGTTCTTGATGTCGTTTGCTCCAAAGGCGGTCAACTGCGCCAAGATGGTTTCGTCATTGAGGTAGGTGGTATCCAAGTCACCGGTTAATCTCAAGTGACGGGACTGACCGGCGGAGATATTGAATACGTCGGTAAACACCTCCGCGCCGGAAGCAGCGTCCATCGGACCGGCTACAACGATACCGGAGTCAACATCAACGATTTTCAAGTCGTCAACGCCGGCGCCAGTCGTGGAAGCCGTAATCGTGAAGCGCAGGTTCCGAATTTCGATGTTGTTCGCCGAAGCGAGGTTGAAATCAAAGAGAGACAGGTCTTTCCCGTTCTTTCTGATTTCACCGGTGTTCGGACCGTTGAAGGTGAGGGTGACCGTCGCGCCCTGAAGTTCCAGGACGTGGTGGTCAGCCGCATCAGAGTCAAAGGCGGTCCGGGTAACCGTAACCCCCTGGCCGTACTGCTGGCCGATAGCGAAGACATCGGTTGTTTCATCAATGTAAAGCTTGACGCTTTCCGTTCTCTTAGCTCCGCCGCCAATGTCCGCGTAGACATTGAAGGTCTTGTGCTCGCCCTTCAAGATTTGAAGAGGCGTAGTGAGCTCAAAAACCACCAGGTCTTTGGCGTTTACGCCCGAGGCGGTCGCCAACGTGTTCCCGGTCGCATATTCTTTCAAAACGAAGTTCGAAAGATTGGACTTGGAAATAGTGCCGCCGTTAAAGAGCGCTATCCGGCTCAAGGTCACGTTCTCGGTCGCCGCTTCGACGCGGAACTGGGAAACGTGGGCCGCCGCCTGCCCGATATTCGGGTTGGCAAGCGAGCCGGTTTTCGTCAAAGTAACGGAGCCAGCCGTCGTTCCGGATAAGATCATCTCATTACCGCTTATCGGCAAACCGGTAACAACAACACTGCTGTCAGCCACGACTGAAGTCACCTGGAAGGCGTTTCTGTCAGCGGCCGCCGCCGTTGCCGAAAGGTCAGCCACCACGGAGAATGTCCTTACACCGCTAACCGCAAGGTTAAGGGAAGTGAAATTCACCTCATGGCTCGAAGAGTTAACCGAACGACCGGAAGTCAAACGGGTCGCGCCTTCGTAAAGGTAAACGCTCGAGAAGTCGGTTGTCGCGCCGGCTCCCGTCCGCTTGACGACAACGGTCTGAACCGTTCCGGTTCCGGCAACATTAAACTTGAGGTAAGTGACGCCTGTCGCGCCTTTCGGGATTGTAGTCCCAGCCGGGTTGCCCGAGGCGACGCTAACCGCAAGGCCTGTCGCAGGAACGGAAACTCCAGGAACAGTCGTGGTGCCGCCAGTCGTTGTCGTTCCGGCAACCGAGGTGTACTTAGCCCGCGAAATCGGACCGAAGTAACCTACTGCCGGACTCACGCTCATTGCGGCTTGCCACTTGGCGAGGGCTGACTGGGTAAGAGCTCCAAAGTATTCGGTCTCATTACCAGCGGAACCCACGCCGGTTGAAGCCACCGGGTAACCCGCCGCGTTCAGGTACTGCTGCAAACACTTTACGTCCGCGCCTGTTGAACCAAGGGTGAGGTCCTTAGTAAAGGAACAGGCCGTGGCGACAGTGGTACCACCGGAAGGCGTACCTCCCGTAAGGGAAGTCTGCACATTCGCGATGGTTGTTGCATCAGCGCCAAAGGATTGAAGCAGGGTTACGATAGCATCAATCTGTGCCTGAGTTAATGCGGCCGAAGTACTCGTGCCCACTAATCCGAGGGCCACTACTCCAACCACACCAATCGTTGCAATTCTTTTCGTTATTCTATTCATTTTTATTTCTTTCTTTTCAACTATTATTCAGTTTTTTTATAGGACTTATAGGATTAATAGGACCTATAGGACCTATAATCGACCTTTGTTTTTTTTCGGTGCTATTTCCCGGTAATCTCGACCGCCTGCCGAACTTTCTTGGTGAGGACCCCATTAGACAGAGTTTCGCTCGTCTAACAGGGCAAGTCCGTCGGGCAGAAGATTACGGAAATAGGGTTGGTAACAAAAAACTCGCTCTAAGAGCGAGGCAGCATGCAAACAGCGCTCTACGAATGCGCCCACACGAATCCGCATTCGCGGCATTCGCATAGATTCGTAGATTCGCATTACTTCAAGCTTAGCCTCACTCTAAGCCCCAGCCGATGAGGCTGGATTTACTATATATTAGGCAGGCGAATGTTAAAAAGCAAGCTGTGGATAAATCGCCCGATTTCCTGCCTTCAAGTAATAGAACGAACACGCCTCCCGGATGTTACCCTCCTTTTACCGAAGGGAAACAGCGAAGACAACGATGCTAAGAACCGCAAAAAGGGTTATTTGCCTCATCATAAACGAGAAACTGAAACTGCCTTTTATTGATGAGACCGCTGCCTCCCTTACAAGGACAAGGAAAAGAGCGAGATAGACGGCGGCGTTTATAAAGCCCAAGGAAAGGAATTGCAGAAAATAGGAAAGTTCCAGGCCTAAAAAAGCAATAATGCCGGCGGAAAGAGTCGCCCGTCGGCCCGAAAACGGTCCCAAAAAACCGAGGTTCTCCCGCAAAATAAGAAAGAGAGCGGCGAAGAATACCGTCCCCGAAAGCCAAAAATTGCCCGGCCGGAGGAGAAAAAAGAAGAGAAGGGAAAGAGCGACGAGAACCGCGGCGTTAAAAACACCGTAAACCAGAAATCTTTCCTTGAAAAAAAGATTGATGAGGCCTAAAAGGACGAAAAAGAGAACGGCGAAAACAGCGATAGGTCCAATAGGACTTATAGGTCCAATAAGACCGATCGCCGCCAATACCAGAACCGGCAAAAGCCAGAAAGAAGTCCGGAAAAACTTTTTTTCCTCGATTTCCCGGAAATAAACTGCGGCGAAAACGGCGAGTGTGACAATAAGTCCAATAGGACCTATGGGACTTATAAGTCCTACCGCCAAAACCGCGACGGCGGTTTTAAACAGTAATTTCCACAGCGTCTTTTCGGCTGAGAGAAACTTTAACACGCGAACCGTCATTAACTTCGCCTTTTATTATTTTGTCGGCCAGCCCGTCAACGATTGTTTTCTGAATCAGGCGCTTCAGCGGCCTTGCTCCGTAATCGGGGTCGAAACCTTCTCGGGCGAGGTATTCCTTGACCTTTGCCGCCACGTTTATGGTTATCCCTTTCTCCTTGAGTTTCTCTTCCACTTCTTCGAGTTCCAAGTCAACTATCTTCCTGATGTCGGCCGGGGTAAGCGCCCGGAAAACGACGATTTCGTCGAGTCGGTTCAAAAATTCCGGTTTGAAGGTTTTCTTAAGGGACTCCATCGCTTTTTCCCGAAATTCCTCTTCCTTTAAGGAGGTTTCTTCCTCGTCCCCGCCGGCCTTAAAACCGAGTGAAGACATCTGCCGGAAATATTCGCCGCCGACGTTCGAGGTGAGAATTATCACGGCGTTTTTGAAATTGACGGTCTTACCCTTGGCATCGGTCAGCCGCCCGTTGTCCAATACCTGAAGAAGAATGTTGAAAACCTCCGGATGAGCTTTTTCGATTTCGTCGAAGAGAACCAGGGAATAAGGCCGGTGGCGGATGGTTTCGGTAAGCTGTCCTCCTTCTTCGTGGCCGACATAGCCCGGCGGCGAACCGATGAGCCGGGAGACGGTGTGGCGTTCCATATATTCCGACATGTCAATGCGAACGAGCGCTTTTTCGTCGTTGAACATGAAACTCGCTAACGCCCGAGCCAGCTCCGTTTTTCCGACGCCGGTGGGACCCAAAAACATGAAAGAGCCGGCTGGCTTGTCCTCGTCGGCGAGGCCCGCCCGCGACCGCCGGAGAGCGCGGGCAACGGCCGAAATCGCTTCCTTCTGGCCGACCACCCGGTGGGCGAGCTCTTCTTCGATTCGGCTAAGTTTTCTCATTTCCGATTCGAGCATTCTTGAAATCGGAATGCCCGTCCAGCGGCTCACGACCGAAGCGATGTCTTCCTCGTCAACCGATTCCTTGATGAATTTGCCGCCGCCTTCGGCTTTAAAATTTCTTTTCTCGAAAGCTTTCAGTTCGCGTTCGGCTTTGGGAAGCTCGCCGTAGATGATTTCGGCCACCCGCTCCAGGTCGCTTTCCCGCTCGGCGACTTCGGCGAGATGCTTCAGATCGTCAACTGTTTTTCTCAAATTGTTGATATTCTCGGCGGCGATTTTCTCGGCGTGCCAAGAAGCCGAAAGAGCGTCGTTTTCTTCCTTTAGACCCTTCAGTTTTTTCCCCACTTCCTTCATCCGCTCAAGGTTCTTTTTCGACTTGCTCTTGCCGAAAGCCGATTGCTCGATTTCAAGCTGGGTGATTTCCCGGCGCAGTTTTTCGATTTGGCCGGGGATGGAATCCGACTCCAAGCGCCGGGCCGAGGCCGCCTCGTCAATGAGGTCGACGGCCTTGTCCGGCAGAAAACGGTCGGTGATGTAACGGGCCGAGAGATTTACGGCCGCAATGAGCGCCTCGTCCGATATTTTCAAGCCGTGATGCATTTCGTATTTTTCCTTGAGTCCCCGCAAGATATTCACGCTATCTTCAAGATTCGGCTCTTCGACAAGAACGGGTTGGAAACGGCGCTCCAGGGCCGCGTCTTTCTCGATGTGTTTTTGATATTCCTTAAGAGTGGTGGCGCCCACGGCGTGAAGTTCGCCCCGGGCCAGAGCCGGTTTTAAAAGATTCGATGCGTCAATCGCCCCTTCGGCGGCGCCGGCGCCGACAATCATGTGAATCTCATCTATGAAAAGAACTATCCGCCCGGCCGATTGCTGAACTTCTTTCAAAAACGCCTTCAGGCGGTCTTCGAATTCCCCCCGGAACTTGGTACCGGCAATAAGCGAGCCGAGGTCGAGCATTATCACTTCCTTTTCCTTAAGCGACTCCGGCACGTCGCCCGAAACAATCCGCTGGGCGAGGCCTTCAACAATGGCCGTTTTGCCGACGCCGGGTTCGCCTATCAAAACCGGATTGTTTTTGGTCCGGCGAGAGAGAATCTGGGTCACCCGCCGTAATTCCTCCTCCCGACCGATAACCGGATCGAGCTTCCCTTCTCTGGCTCTTACGGTGAGATTTATGGCGTATTTCTCAAGCACCTGGAATTTGCTCTCGGGCGTCTCGTCGGTAACACGGACCGAGCCGCGAAGCTGAGCGAGCGTCCGGATAAGAATGTCGCGCCGCGCCCCGAAACGGGCAAGAACTTCCCGGGCGGCCGACGGCACCTCATTCAAAGCCAAAACCAAATGCTCGCAGGAAACGAATTCGTCGCGCCCGCGCATCGCGATATCGGCGGCCTTGTCCAAAACCCGCATCAGTTCCTGGGAAAGATAAAGCTGGCTGACGTTACCGGAAGCGTTGAAAATTTTGGGCAGTTTTTGGAGTTCACCTTCCAGCTCCTTTTCCAGTTCGGAAAGGTTCACGTTCGCCCGAAGAAGCATCGGCCGGACGAGAGTGGTATCGTCGCCCAAAAGAGCGAAAAGAAGATGAACGGCTTTGAGTTCGCCGTGATTGTATTTTGAGAGGAGTTCCTGGGCGTTCTGGAGCGCCTCCTGGGCTTTGATTGTAAAACGATGAAAGTTGGGCATAAAAATGAGATACCAATATACTAATGCATTCTAATGATACGAATAGTGCGAATTCGTATTATTGGTATCATTCGTACCATTCGTATATTAGTATCATTCCGGTCTTTCTTCAAGAATCACCGATAAGGTCAGTGTTTCTTCGCCCCGTTTAACCTTCAAGGTAATCGTGTCGCCGATATTGTATTTCTGAATGACAAAGCCGAGCGATTTCTCCAAAGAAAGCTTTTCGCCGTTTATTTCGGCAATAAGGTCCTCCGCCTCAAGTCCGGCTTTCTCCGCCGGCGAGCCGGGCATCACCGCCGGACCGTCCCCGCTCCCCCGCAGGCGCGCTCCCGCTTCTTCGGAAACGTAGCGGACGCCGAGATAAGGAATTTTGATGGCGCCGGAGGCCTTGACCGACTCGATGTCGCGCTTGGCGAAATTCACCGGAATGGCAAAGCCGATGTTCTGGGCGCCGGAGACGACAGCCACGTTTATGCCGATTACCTCACCTCTAAGATTAAGAAGCGGACCGCCGGAATTGCCGGGATTGACGGCCGCATCGGTTTGAATGACGCCTTGAATGGTTTCGGCGCCGAAACTCGCGCCGCTTGCCGTAATCGTCCGGGACAAACCGGAGACCACTCCCACCGAAACGGTGTTGCGGAACTCGCCCAGCGAATTGCCGATTGAAATGGCGGTCTGGCCGAGCTTAACCGAATCGGAGTCGCCGAGCTTGGCCGGCGTAAGTCCTCCGACTTCTATTTTTATGATGGCTAAATCCTGAACCGGGTCCCGCGCCAAAACCCGGGCTTCGTATTTTTCGCCGTCGTTCGTAAGAACGGTGTACTCGGCTTCTTCATCGGCAACGACGTGTTTATTCGTCAAAATAAGACCGTCCTCGGAAACAATGAAACCGCTGCCGCCGCCGACTTCCGTTTTTTCCGTTCCCTGCTCGCAGGGCACCGAAAAATCAAATCCGCCGAAAAAGTCGCGAAACTCCGGCGGAATGAGACCGCCGAACGGGTCGCCCTGGCAGCGGGCTATAACCGGCAAATCTTTGGTGACGACGATTGAGACGACGCCGGGGCTCGCTTCTTCAACCGCTTTTATCACCGCTTCTTCGTAGTCAAGAACGGGTTTGTAAAGCTCGGTCTCGGCCGAGGACAATACCTCCGGCTGTTTTTCCAGTTCAACGGGGCGGAAAATTTTCAAAATGTCTTCAAAGAAACCCGCCCGCGATGTTTCGACCGAAACCAAAGAGCCGAAAACTCCCCCTAAGAGGGCCGAAACAATCACTATTATCAATAGGCTCTTGTTCCTCATGTTTATCCCGCAAATATACCCCTCAAATATTAGGGTTTCGCAAACCCTAATATTTAGCGAATCTCGTAAGTGAGGGTGACGTTGACGGTCACTTCCTGCGAACCGGGCTCTATGCTCGGCGCGGCTGCCGCTTCGCCGCCGCCCATACCGTAAACCATGTCCTTGGCGTAGTAGACGGCGCGCGGATAGACGCCCGACTCGCTGATTGAAAGAAGGCGGCCGACGCTGAAACCCGCCGCTTCGGCGATGGCTTCGGCTTTCTCCTTGGCTTTTTCTATCGCTTCTTCTCTCGCCTCAGCGAGGACTTTTTCATCGTCATCTATCGTGAAATTCAATTGGGATACGCTGTTCGCGCCCGCGTCAACCACTCCTCCCAAAATCCCGCCAGCTTTGGAAAAATCCCTGACTTTGACGAGAACGGTCTGGGTAACGGTGTAGCCGACAATTTCGGGCGGCGGACACGGCCTCGGCCGGCCGTCCTCAAGATAGACCGAGCTGCAGTCGTAATACTGATAACGGGGTTCCAGATTGTAGCTCTGGGTTTTAATGTCTTTGGCATCCACCCCTTCGGACTTTACGAAATCTATCGCGGTGTTGGTTTTATCCGTATTGGTTTTCTGCAAAGAAGCGATGTCGGTCCCGCCTTGGGTAATCACGCTGAAAGTGAACTCCGCCACGTCGGGTACGGCCACAACCTCGCCCTCGCCGGAAACCACGAAACTCCGGAAGGAAGACGGCTCAATGGAACGGGAATAGGAGCGGACGAAACTCCAGGACGAAAAAGCGACGATGAGAATGGAAATGATTATCGCGACCCCCAAATAATTTTTTGTTGTTTCTTTCATGCTGTTTATTTTAGTTTGGCTAAGAATCTTGTCAAATTATAAAACGACGCGCCCCGGAGAAAGTTTCACCTCCGGGGCGGGCGCGACGAGGATGGCTTCGCTTGACCACTCAAGGGGTGGGGCTTATCCACCAGCCGAGCGCGAGGAGAGCGGCGATGGAGAGAATCACGGGGAGAACCCGCCACCGGCCACGTTTCTCGACCCACTGCTTCACCGAGTGGATGAAAACTAGCGCTAGAACTGGCACGATGAGCAACTGAAAAAGAAGCAGGCGGTTCATGCGTCGAGGCCTCCATCCGAGATTTGAGTGCAGAGATACCTGCGGGCTAATTGAAAAGATACAGCAAAAACCCCGGCAAATCAAAAATAGCAAATACGAACGATCGTTCGTATTTGCTAAATCAAGCCGAAAGCTTCATCTTTTCTACTCTCCTCAGAACAGTCTTAATTTCAAAATCGGTGGTAAATCTTCCGAAACTGAAACGGATGCTTGACCTTGCGCGTTCCTCGGGAAGTCCGAGCGCCCGGAGCACGTGGGAAGGACGGGCGGCCCGGGCCTGGCAAGCCGAACCAGCCGAGACGGCGATGCCGGCTTTGTCGAATTTAACAAGCAAATCCTCGGCTTTGTGGCCCGGAAAATAAACGTTCAAGATATTGGGTAAAGAACCTCTTTGCCCTAGGTTTTGCCCTAGGGCAAAACCTAGGGCAACTTGCGAAGGATTTGTTTCGGCATCCGGATAAACTCTTTTCAATTCCCGCCAAAAATAGCCGCGCAAATCTCTAATTCTACTGTTTTCCAATTCACGCGAATCGGAGACGAGTCCGACGGCTTTTGCGAAACCGACAATCCCGGGAACGTTCTCGGTACCGCTCCGCAGGCCGAAT
>CAZUMB010000024.1:0-8775 GCA_964621575.1 uncultured Candidatus Saccharibacteria bacterium | reverse complement strand
GCTTTCGAGTCAAACTGCCTGGACTTATATCCGAGCCCGAAACAGCCCATTTCAGGCCCTTTTTAGGGCCTATCCTGAGCCCGTCGAAGGATTGAGCCAACCCTTCGATAAGCTCAGGGTTCGCCTTATTCAAGGCGAGAAACCAACGCGCTAAGGCACTAATGCCGATTCCGCCTATTCCTATAAGATGGACAGCCTTCTTTGCAGGGGGAGTAGTGTTTTTAGCCATATTTTCAGAATCTCTCATGTCGCGAAATGACTGTTTTGTAACAGGTAAATACAGGCATTCGCGTCATTCGCATCATTCGTACGTATTCGCGTTATGCCTAAATCTTCCCGACCAGCCACTTAATGACATCTATGAACGCCTCGAATATCGCGATGAAGATATCAACGATGCTTATGATAATTTCCCGGAAGCTTATCCCGGCCACCGAATCCAGCCAGTCGTTAATCCCGTTCCAGATGTCTTCCACATGAGTCCAAACCTCCTGCGGAATGACTCCCCCGGTTCCGAATTTATCGAAGGCAACAGCGAGAACCGCAACGATTATTAAAATGAATAAAATTCTCTTAATCATAATTTTCCCACTACATCATCTCGCATCCGGTGAAAATGAACTTACGTAAGGTAGATAGTCCATCGGGTCGATGGTGACGCCTACCGGCACTAGGCCGGCGGCTGGCGATATTTTCTTATATTGTACACTAGGCCCCCAATAAACGCCAAAGTGCAGATGAGGTCCCGTCGAGTAGCCGGTATTCCCCGAATAGCCGATTAAATCTCCCCGTTTCACCGTGTCGCCCTCCTTAACTATCGTTTTTGAAAGATGGGCGTAGAGCGTGCTTAAATTATTCTCGTGTTCAATCATGACGTAGAGACCGTACTGATACCGGTACCATCGGGAAGTCCCCTGGTCATTGTTGTCGATCGCCGACACCGCGCCGTCATGAGCGGCGAAAATCGGCGTGCCGACACTCGCCCGGAAATCGACACCGGTATGGGTTTTGGTTTTGTAAAGTTTTTGAGCCGACCTCGTTTGGCCGTAGAACTGGGTAATGTAAGGGTCTTCCACCGGAAGAGCAAGCAGGCCCGGCCGTTTCAAAGGCAACAAGCTCGAGTCGAAAGCCGCCCGCAATCTATCTTCAATCTCCTCAATGACGGCGCTTATTTCCGCCTGTCTTTCGTCAAGTTCGGCAATTTGCTCTTCGTAAATTTTTTCCTGGTTTTTCGTCTGGCTAAGGACGGTGGTTTTCACCGCTTTCTGGTCGCTTACAATCCCCTGCCGGTTTATCAGATTGGACCTTTCTATTTCCTGCTGGCGTTTCTTGGATTGTTCCTCGCTCAATTTATTGACTAAATCCTGCTGAAAACTCCTTAATTCTTCGGCCGTCCGGCTCAAACTCATATTGAGCTCGGTGATGGATTGGGCTTCGGAAACGCTCTCGGCCAAGCTCTGATTCCGCAAAAAAATCGTCAAGAGATTTTCCTGGTCTTTCTGCTGAAGTTCCACGAATAACTTGATGACAGTTGCCTTTTTATTGTCTATCATCGTTTCGGTATCCTTAATTTCCCCGCCGAGCGATTGGATTTCGAGTTCCAGCTTTTCCAGAATCAACCTGTTCGCTTTAATTGACAAGTTAAGCTGATTTATGGTGGCGTCAATATTTCTCAATTCTCTCTGAAGGGTGCTTTTCTGGGTTCCGGTTTCCTCGAGTTGGCGGATGATTTGTTCCCGTTCTTCCAAAATTTTCTGGAGTTCGGCGTTCTTGGCGTCGATTTCCTGCCGCAAACTGTCCGCCTCCGAGGCGGCACTGTCACTCCCCTCTTCTGACGCTTCCTGCGCCCACACCGAACCGGTGAAAATAAAACTCGTAAGAATTATTACGGACAAAAATTTGTGGATTATGGTCATATAATTTCCTGAAGATAACATTTTTCGCAGCAAACCGTCGGAAACTCTTTATCGGTATAAACACTGTTGATTTCCTTCCCGCACTTCCCGCATTTGCGCTTGTGGAGTTTTAGGTGATCAGCAACAAATCTCAATCGCAGGGAATGTCTCTCAAAAGGTGTTTGCCGCGGGATCGGCAAGTTCATTCTTCTGTAAAACGACAATTCCATTGGAATGATACGGTACGCTTTTTCTGACGTTTCGCTTTTCAGTACTTTTTCGAGGATATCGTCTTTAACGTCACGGATATCATCGGGAATTTTATAGTCGGAAAACTCGTGTTTTTTATTCGCTTCGTAGTCGTTCCAATTGAGTCCCCGTTCCGCCGCTTCTTCTTTCGTGAGCGGAAAATATTCGCAAGCAACCGTTTCATTGTAGCCGTAGGGAGACATTTCTGGCGGGAAAAATTCGCCGTATTTATAAACCCTGCCTTTTTTGTCCGTATAAGGCATCTCGCTCATCTGCTTTATTATTTCCCCTCTCATTTTTTCGTATTCTTCCTTGGAATATTGTTTGTTTAAAATGCAGAAATTCTTGTTTCTTGTACTGATACATCCGAAACAATTACTGCAATTGATTATTAAATGAGAATACTCGATATTCCCCGACTCGCGAATGATGCTTGTTGAAAAACGGATATTGGAAAGCTTGTTAGAACCGGCCAGAAACTCGTAGGAAAGTTCGGCCCACCAGACCGACGTAACGTCCATCCCATCTTTCGTTTCCAGAGTGAAGAACATATATTTTGAATCCTCCGTTTTTTCCGCATTCCAACACTCCTTGCAGTTTTTCGACTCCTTAATTTGGTTTCCTGAAACATTTACCGACTTTTCGATGAAGGTTGCCCGTTGGGGCTGAGTTTTCCAGAAATCCTCTGCTTGTTTTTTGAGTTTTTTGAAATTCTCGTAAGAGCCAAGACGGTTTTCTTTCATAAACTTCTCGAAATCTTTTTTCGAAACAGGTTTGTTGAAAATATGATACTGCTTGTGCCTTAGGCCGGAACAACCAAAGATATTCGAGCAGTTCCGGCAGTCGAAAGAAAAGTAGGTATCGCGGCAATCGTAGCAGAAAATCGAGTTGAAAATTTTATACCCTCTCTCGCTTAAAATCGTTTCATAGGCGAACTGGCCGCTTAGGTGCCAGAAATTGTCGAACGAATCTTTGCTTTTCAGAATGTACTGGTTGTAAGCGCAGTCCTCATTAATGTGTCCGCCGAAGTTAAGATAGCAGTTTTTATCATCGAGTTCATAGTTTATCCAGGGACTGTTGACCGAGTTTTGCTGAAAAAGAGAAAGATGCGGGACCCGAATTTGTAATTCTTTCCACTGCTCGAAAAACGGTCTGGTAAAATCGTAATCCCGGCCGTATTCTAAAGGGTTCCAGTTATCGGAGTAAAAACATTCGGGACAATAAATCTTAAAAGGCTTGTCGGGTGAATACATTGCAATAATTTCTTTTTTACAGAGGTCGCAGGGGCGCTTGTACAAACTCCGTTCGTTTCTTTGCACGAAACGCCGTTGAAGTCGGCATTCCGGACACCAGGTCGGAGGCGGGACATCTATTTTTTTGTAGAAATCGAAATCTTGAGCCTCAACTTCAAATGAGTTCTTACAGTTCTGACATATTCGTTTTTCGGCTTGGAAATCAGACATAGTGTGTTGAGGCGAAATCCTGAGGAAAACCGAAGGGCTCCGGCTCAATCGTGAACTGATTCTTGCAGTTTTGGCAGGTCTTGGTTTCAGGGTTCATATTTTGTCTATTCTCTCGCAGCGGCCGAGTAAGAGTGCCGGATAGCCGCAGTGATTTATCTCCAGCGTTCCGCAACCCAAATTTTTGAGAAATGCTATCATTTCATCCGTTATTTCTTTATGGTCGGCGTGGTCCCGCTCGCCGTAATATTCGATTTCGACGAAATCGCCCAGATTTTTTACCGAATCAATCGCTATCTCGTAATCCTTGTACCTCCAGATTCCCCTTTTTTTATCCACGACGGTGATGGATTTAAAATTTAAACTCTCCAAAACTTTTCGCATCATCCGGACGTCTTCAACTTTCGTTTCGAACTCGTCGGCGTAAAGCCCTCTCCCCTCTTTGTCAAAATGCCATTTTTTGTAATTGACTGAATACTTGCCTCCCGAATCACGAAGTCGAAACCATTCCTTAATCGGCCGCGGGGCAAGAAAATCCCGGTGAGGGGGCGTGAAATATTCGTCCAACTGACGATTCTCCGACTCAAATTTTCCCTCCTTTTCCAAAAATTCCAAAAGCGGCTTGCTGTGTTCGATTTGCGCCTGTATTTCAATTTCGGTTTCTTTCATGGGTTTAAATCACCTTGTTTTGGTAGCAATCAGTACAAGCTATCCTTTTGTAACCTAGCTCCGGCTGATAAAAATGAATGACTGGCCGGGAACAGAAACAACACTTGGTCTCACTGGGCGCAATACGGAAAAGCCGGCCGAAACGCCGCCGCGTCCGCACATCCGGATAATGACGGGGCAAGGGAATTTCGTGAATCTTCAAGAACTTCAACTCGTCCTTAGTAATGTTAAATGCCCGTCCGGTTTCTTCACAAACCAAAGCTTTCTCAGTAATACCTTCGCCCACGTCTTTTATATCGTCCAGAAACGGATAGATATTCAACCCGTCCAGATTTGGTTTTTCTTCTTCTTCCCAAACACCATTCAGATTCTCAACCTTCTCTCTTGTTTTGGGGTAAATAATGCCGCTTAAGGAGAGATTATAACCGCAGGTGGCTAACCGATAAGGCAAAAATCGGCCATAAGTGCCCTCCGATTTCATTTTCTCTCTGATTTCAATCACTAATTTCTTGTAATCCGTTTCCGAGTATTGTTTGTTTAAAATACAATATCTCTTCTTCTGTAAACCGACGCAACCGAAACAACTTTCGCAATCAACGCAAAAATCCAAATATTCCGATTCCCGACAATTGGTGCAGTAATTGGAATGTAAAAGCTTATAGCCGTCGGTTAACTGACAAACATCATAAATCAATTCCGCTTTCCAAATACCGTTACCGTCTTGAGAATCTTTATTGCCCAAACCACGGAAGACATAGGCGCAATTCTCCGAAGTTTCATAGAAATAGCAGGAGTGACAATTTTTACATTCAAGAAGATAATCTCCAGTCGAATTCGTTATTTTGAAATTATGGTTTGTGCGATGAATGGCTTCATTTTGAAGCAACGCTTGAAATTCTTTCTCTAACTTTTTGACGGATTGCCAAGAGCCAAGATTATACTCCTTCAATTTTTTCTGATAATCCTCTTTAGAATATGGTTTATTTAAAATGTGATATTCTTTATTCCGCAGGTTCCAGCACATGAAGCAGTTGCGGACATTTCGGCAATCGTAAAGAAAGGAGCTGTCAAAACTGTCCCGGACGTCAAGAGCATATTTAACGTTAAATAGTTTGAAACAATAAGCGCAATCGTAGGATTGTTCTATGTCATAACAATAAAATAAATCATAAGAATCGCGGCAGTGGAGAACCCGATAAGAATAGGAAACGTTTTCGCAATCGACCAGTGATCGGCAAAGATAGCAATTCTTAGATTCCCAAACGTCATCAGAGTAATCGCAATTCTGATTTTGGGTACCGAATTGATGAGGCCTGGGCGACTTATTTTGAAGTTCGTAAAGTTGGTCGAAAAATGGCCGGTTTGGGTCATAATCCAGATAAGACGGCTCCCACTTATCGGAATACCAATTGGTGTTTTTGTAGACTGGAAATCTAGTTTGAGGCGGGAAAATGGAAATAATCTTCTCGCCGGTTAAAGAACAAGTTCTTTTATGAAATTTTCCGAACGGCCAAAAAGCCAAACGATTTTCTGAACGACAATCAGGACAGATTTCCGGCGATGATATTTGAATTTTCTCGTAGAAAGCGAAATCGTCCGGTTTTATCTCAAACTGATTTTTACAGTTTTGGCAGATTTTCGTTTCTTGATTCATGTCTTTTTTAAAACAGAGGTGGTCTACTTAAGTAGACCACCTCTGTTTATTTTTCCAGTTTTTTGATGGCGGTGTTAATTCTTTTGAGTGATTCGGTTTTGCCCAGTACGTCCAGTATCTCCAAGGGGCCGGGGCTCGCCGTTTGGCCGGACAAAGCCGCCCGCAAGGGCCATAAAACCTCTCCCCTGCCCTCTCGCTCGGCCAGCGCTAAAATTTCGGACTCGACAGGGGTGGTATACTTAAGTAGTCCACCTGATTTTTGCGGGGCGGTTTTTTGGATAATATCCCGAATAGATTTCAAATTGGAAAGAATTTTCTCCTTGGACGCATCTTTCCAGATGAGCATTTTCCCGTCATAGTCCGGCAATTCAAAAAAGAACGCCGCCAATTTTCCGAAGTCCCGGAACGTTCTCATTCGCTCTTTCTCGACTGCTATCGCCTTTAAAAGAATTTTCTTTTTCGTGAGCCATTTCTCCGGCACGAAAGGTTTTAGCTTCTCGACGACCGTTTCCGGTTCCAGTTGTTTCAAATAATAGGCATTCAGCCAGTCCAGCTTTTTCTCGTTGAAAATCGCGCCGCTTTTCTGAACGCGCTCGAGCGTAAATTCTTTCACCATATCTTCCCGACTTATCGTCTCCCGATCTTCTTTCGGATGCCAGCCCAAGAGCATTAAGAAGTTCAGCATCGCTTCCGCGAGATACCCCCCCCGTTTGTAGTCGTTTAACGACGTTTCCAGTTTCCGTTTGGAAAGTTTCTGCCGGCCGGGACCGAGAATGAGCGGCAAGTGGGCGAAGCGCGGACCGGAAAACCCAAGCGCTTCCTGAATCACGATTTGCTTGGCCGTATTCGAAATGTGGTCTTCGCCTCTTATCACGTGGCTGATATTCATCAAAACGTCGTCCACGGCGGCGGCGAAGTTGTAGAGCGGCCCCCGCAGACCCTTGGCGATGATGACATCGCCGACCAAAGCCATGTCAAATTCTATTTTCCCCTTCACGCCGTCGTGAAAAGCAACTTTCTTCTCCGGCATCACGATGCGGATCACAGCTTTTTCTCCTTTCTTTATTCTCTTATCCGCTTCTTCTTTTGAGATGCCGCGGCAACGGCCGCCGTACTTCGGCGCGAAGCCCAAGCTTAACTGCGATTGCCGCTCCGCCTCCAGTTCTTCCGGCTTGCAAAAACACCAATAGGCCTTCTTTTCGTTAAGAAGTTTCTGCAGGGTCTCGGCATAAATTTCCAGACGCTCGCTCTGACGAACCGGTTTCTCGTCCAGTCGAAGCCCGAGCCATTCCAAGCCCTCTAAAATATCCTTTTCAAACTCTTTTTTAGAGCGCTCTCTGTCGGTGTCTTCAATCCGAAGAAGAAACGCACCCCCCCCGTGCTTCGCGAAAAGCCAGTTAAAAAGCGCCGCCCGGGCATTGCCCAGGTGGAGCGGACCCGTCGGGGATGGCGCAAATCTGACCCTTATCGGGCGGGAAGCTTCCATCTCTTTATTTTACTCCGTTAGAAGTCCGTTTGTATAGATAATATCATTCCCTCTCAATATTAGGGTTTGCGAAACCCTAATATTTGTTGGGCAATTACCTCGGCCGCGTCGGGTTTGGCAAAACTCCTCGCCGCCCGGGACATTTCTTCCCGCACCGCCGGGCTGTTCAGGATTTTTTCGATTTCGAGCTTGATTATGCCAAAACTCAAGTTACTCTGCTCTATTACGATTGCCGCGCCATTCCGGGCGTATTCGTAGGCATTCACCCTCTGGTGGTCGGAGGCCGCCTCCGGCAAGGGAATGAGAATGGAGGGTTTGCCGAAGGAAGCGATTTCGAAAATAGCCCCCGAGCCAGCTCGGGAAACGACGACATCGGCGGCGGCGAGGACGGCTTTCATCTGTTCGGCGTCGAGCAGGCCGCCATAGCGATAGCGGTCATTCGAGTTTTGGAGTCGTTCGGCTTCGTTTAGATTTATCGTCCCGACCTGATGGAAAATTTGGGCGACGGCAGCGAGTTTTTCGAAATTACCGAAGACGAAATCGTTAATCGGCACCGCGCCCTGTGAGCCGCCCATGAAGACGACGAGCGGCTCTTCCGATTTCAGCCGAATCCGGGTTTTTGCCGTTTCCGTGCTCGGCGGTCGGCTTAAGAGCATTTCGAGCCGAATCGGGTTACCCACAAGCTCCACTTCCCTGCCCCGGAAATAATCGGCCGCTGTCCGGAAAGAAATAAAGATTTTTTTGGCGAAACGGGAAGAAATTCGGTTTACGAGGCCGGGAATGGAATCGGAATCGTGGATGATGACCGGAATTAGATAAAACCGGGCGGCGAACACCACCGGCAAGGCGCCGGTGCCGCCTTTCGAAAAAATCAAGTCCGGCATGAGAAAATAGAGCCGGACAAGGGCCTGGAAAAAACCGATGAAAAATTTCGGTATATCGATGAGATTTCGCGGGTCGAAGTAGCGTCGCAGTTTGGCGCCGGCAATCCGGTAAATTTTTATCTCCCGGCTTTCGAACTCTTCGCTCCAGCTATCCCTCGGCCCGACGTAGAAAAGCTTGAGCTTTTCCCGCCTCGAAGAGTCCCCGTCGGGGGCCAGGCGCCTCAATTCGTCGGCAACGGCAAGAAGCGGATAAACGTGTCCTCCGCTCCCGCCTCCGGTCAGAACGATTCTTTTTTTCATACCACTTCACTATTGTAACAGCTTTCGCAATACACGATCTCCGGCCGGTCGGGAGCATAACTTGTCTCAAACTCGTTCTTGCAGCCCGGCTTCATGCATTTGCGGTGCCAGAGCTTCAAGGGATTTCTCTGTTTAAGACGTTGGTAATGACGGCAGTTGGGACATAACCTTGGTAAGG
>CAZUMB010000023.1:0-9498 GCA_964621575.1 uncultured Candidatus Saccharibacteria bacterium | reverse complement strand
CACCAGGTTGGCGGCGGAACGCTTATCTTTTTGTAGAAATTAAAATCTTCCGGTTCAATGGTGAAGTCCTGTTTACAATTCTGACAATTTCTTGTTTCGGCGTTCATTTTTTATTGGGTGGACTACTTAAGTATACCACCTGATTATTTACGTAATAAATTGCGTAATTAAATACGTAATTACTTTCTCGCGTAAAGACCAATAAGCAGTCCGTCGT
Source organism: uncultured Candidatus Saccharibacteria bacterium (assembly GCA_964621575.1). Taxonomy (GTDB): domain Bacteria; phylum Patescibacteriota; class Minisyncoccia; order UBA6257; family GWB1-50-10; genus CAZGHF01. The sequence continues at coordinate 9,281 of CAZUMB010000023.1, read as the reverse complement.
CCAAAATATGGCCTTCCATCGCCCCGAGCAAATCTTCTTTCGAAGCGCCTTCATTTAAGGCAAGAACCGAATCGAGCGCGTAAACTTTGAACATGTAGCGGTGGGGTTTCGAACCCCTCGGCGGGCAGGGGCCGCCGTAACCGATTTTGCCGAAACTCGTCGTGCCCAAAAGCGCGTTCCCCGGCACGTTGTCTTCCGGAATGTAATGCGTTTTCGGCTCCATATTCCACAAAAGCCAGTGCACCCAAGTCACGCCGCCAGTCGCATCCGGGTCATCCATAATAAGGGCGACGCTTTTTGTTCCTGCGGGCGCGTTTAAAATTTCGATAAAAGGATTGACGTTGTCGCCGTCGCAGGTGTGCTTCTCGGGAATAAGCCCGTTATTCTTGAAAGCCGAACTTTTTATTACCAGGTTTCCCATCCCTTTCAGGATAGCACTCATCATTCGTCGTTTAAAGCACGCCTGTCATAGACATTCGAGGGGCTCCAGAGCATGAAACCGTTGAGAAGAGCAGGACTGGAAGTGGCCGCATCGTAAGTTGCCTGAATCTCCTCCCGCACCATCTCCGGCGTATAAGCCGCGCCCAAATCAAAGGCCTGGAGCCAGGGACGCAACTTAGTTTTTAGTTGATAGTTGTTGGTTGTTAAGGTTGTCGTTGCAAGTTGTTGGTTATAATTTATAAGTCGCGCAACGGCGCTGTCCATCGAATATTTCACCACTTCGTAAGGATAAGCGGCCGGGTTGCCGAGGTTCAAAAAACTGGAAATGTAGTGCGATGGATAAATCATTGGCGCGACGTAATCGAAACTTTCGTAGGCGTATTCGATAATCTGACCGATACCCATATCGTCGTAATTTACGGTCGTCTGGCCGAAAAGGTCGGCCGAGAGGCGGGCGTCCGGCAGTTCCTGGCGGAGATACCGGAAGAAATCCCTCATCACCGAGGAGGCCGGCGTCACTTCGTCCCAAAAAGGATAATCGGTCGCGTCGATGTCGCCGTCCGAAGGAAAACGGATATAATCGAAGTTTATCTCGTCAAAGCCGTGCGAAAGGGCGTCGCGGACAATCGCGATATTGTAATCCCAGACCTCCCGCGACGCGGGGTCCATCCAGGAAAGTCCTTTCCGGTCTTTCCAAACTCCGCCAGTTGTTTTGTCCTGCACCGCCAAATCCGGCCTCGCGAGCGCGAGGCGCGGGTCCTGAAAAATCGTCGTCCGGGCAATCGCGTAAATGTTTTTCTCATGGAGGCGGCGGATTAGGGAATCTATATCAGAAATCCGGACCTCTTCGGCGTTATACTTCTCCGCCTCCGGCACAGCCGTGTCGTAGCCGACGTAGCCGGAGTAATCTTTGATATCAACGACGATGGCGTTCAGCTCCGTGCCGTCAATCAAATCAACCAAGTAATTCAGACGCGAAGGCGTGGCGGCCGACCAGTTTGTAGCATAGACCGCTTTGATTTCCGTTGGCGGATTCTCCAGCGGCTTCGGCGGCCGCTCCGAAGGAGCGAGCCTCGCCTCGCCTTGCGAGGCGGGCGGATCTATTGTCAATTCAACCGAATTTTTCTCCAAAAACAAAAAAATCCCGCCGGCTACAAGGGCGATTCCAAGCGAAATATAAGCGATAAATCTTACCATTGATATTAGGTAAATTTTAACACAAACTATAACCATGCTCGCTATCTACCGCAAATATCGGCCGGCGACTTTCGAAGACCTGCTCGGTCAGGAACTGACGGTCAAAATCCTGAAAGAAGCGGCCAAGCAGGACCGGCTCGCCCACGCTTATCTTCTCGCCGGCCCCCGGGGCACCGGCAAGACGACCACGGCCCGGCTCATCGCCAAAATCGCGAATTGCGATACGCGAGCGAAAGACGTGAGCTTCCAGGCGAAGGGCGAACCCTGCAATAAGTGCGGTCCTTGCAATGAGATAAACGAAGGGCGGGCGCTTGACGTAATTGAAATTGACGCGGCTTCAAACCGCGGCATTGACGAAATCCGGGACCTGAAAGAAAAGGTCCGCGTCTCCCCCGCCTCCTTCCGCTACAAGGTTTTCATAATCGACGAGGCGCATATGCTCACCAAAGACGCCTTCAACGCTCTTTTGAAAACTTTGGAGGAGCCGCCGCCCTACGTCATCATCATTCTCGCCACCACCGAGCCGGACAAAATTCCGGCGACGATTTCGTCCCGCACCCAGCAGTTTTATTTCAAAAGAGCCCTGGTCGGCCAAATCGTCGGGAAGCTCAAGGAAATCGCGAAGAAAGAGAAAATTCAGGTCTCAAACGAAGCGCTGGAGTTGATTGCCGCCTCCGCCGAAGGCAGTTTCCGGGACGCCGAATCGCTCCTTGACCAGCTTACTTCCTTTAATGGGGCGAAAATAAGCTTGGACGACGTCGAAAAATCGCTCGGCAAAGTCGGTTTTGATAAGCTCTCCGAACTCTGCGGTTTGATACTCGGCGGCAAGCTGGAGGACGTTTTAAAAATCATTTCGGAAATAGAAGAGGGCGGTTTCAACCTGGTTCAGCTTACCAAAGACATAATTCAATACCTCCGCCGCGTGGCTGTTTTGAAATTCAACCCGGAAATGAAAAATCTCTTCAAAAACGAACTGATGGAAGAACATTTGGAAAAGCTCGTCGCCCACGCCACCACTTTCCGGGAAGAACAAATCAATTTGATAAAGGGCTTAATAAACGCCTACAGTCAAATGCGCTACAGCCAGTTCCCGATTATTCCTCTTGAAGTTGCGATTATTGAGGCGCTGAAGTAAATTAATAAGGTTATCCCTTGGGGGATCGTCTAACTTGCCCCGCCAAAATCATGCCTTGGCTTTATATATTGGAAAATAAATCAAGACGACATTATATTGGAATTACAGAACTTGAGCCCGAGGCAAGATTGAAAAGACACAACAGAGGCGATGTTCAATCTACAAAATGGGACAAACCTTGGTTTTTAGTACATAAAGAAAAACACAAGGACATGAACTCTGCTCGGGTAAAAGAAAAGCAAATCAAAAGTTGGCATGGCGGTAATGCTTTTAAAAAGTTTCTGCTCACCGCTGCGGGGTCGTCTAACGGTAGGACATCGCCCTTTGGAGGCGAGTATCTTGGTTCGAATCCAAGCCCCGCAGCAGTGCGCAGAAACAACCGTTATGATTTTGGCGGGGTGAAGTAGGACACCGGCCTTTTTATCCCGCTATGGCGAGGTGAAGCCGCGTCAGTCTAGGTTCGATCCCTTCCCCCCCCAGCCGATTAGATTTTGCCGCGCGAAGCGTTCGCAAAATCAATCGTCCCGAACGAATGTGAGGGATACAATACAAAACCATCACTCGGCGAATGAAATAAGCCAAGATACTACTATCAAATGCCCTACTTTGTTTACATTCTGGAATGCACCGACGGGTCACTCTACGTCGGGTGCACAAACAATCCGGAGAAAAGAATCAAAGAGCACAATACATCAAAATCAGGCGCCCATTACACCAAAACCCGCCGGCCCGTAAAACTCCTCCACCGGGAGACTTTCGACAATCTGCACGCCGCCCGAGCACGCGAACGGGAAATCAAGAGTTGGCGCCGAGAAAAGAAACTTGAATTGGTGAAGTCTAGTTCTTATATTAATTGAAAGGTCTAGGTTCTAGATCGAAAGACACAGCCACCTTGGGATAATTCTAATTGCTGAGACAAATTTCAAAACACCGACATGATAATAAAAAGAATGTTTAAAAAATTCGGGAAGGGGAAGCATCTAAGGAATCGTATTAACTCTGATGCAGGAGTGGAAACATATTGACGTCTTCCTAATAAACGAAGCTCGCTCCGACTGGTCGAATATGGTAAGGTTTGAAAATTATCTCAAAACGCACCTGGAAACCCTGGATAGATACCGGAGATTAAAAGAGGTGGACGTGGGTCTTACGGTTCGGGACTACTACCTAAAAAAACTGGAATTTATCAACGAGGTTCTGGAAATAGAGTTCTAGTCTAAAAATAAACGGCTCAACGGCTGTGAAAGAGTGAAATAAGTAGAAATTTGCAGGATACGCAGATTTTTAATAATTTTATATCTTTTTCTGGAATTTTTATGTTGGCTAATTATTTTTCAGTAAAATTAAAAGAAATTGACCAGAGATAATTCAGCCTGACTAAGACGGGTCAGCATAACCCTCGAAATCGCGCCTGAAAAAGTTAAAATTTAACCTCCTCCCCTTCTCCGACAAGTTTGTAGTTGCTATCCCCACTTACCTTGCGATAGCAAGGTAGGTGGGGAAGAACCTCACCCTCGAAATCGCTCTCAAAAACCCTTATAATTTATCCTGAACGAAGTCGGAGAATTGATTGAAATGAATAATCATAAAAACTTTAAGGCGATAGCTTTCGATTTCGGAGGCGTTATCAAGATAAACGAGAATGGGGACAAAATAGACCTAATTGCCCAGGCCATTGATGTACCCATCGATGAATTCAGGAAAGTCTATTACGAGCATAACCACCTCTCAAACGTGGGAAATATGAGGTGGGAAGACACACTTATGAAAGTCGTGCGTGTGTTTGATAAAAGCGAAGAGACAGAAGAGCACGTCAGAAAACTTATAAAGGAACACAGCGCCGGTAGTAAAATCAACAATGAGCTTTTGGCGCTTTTTCCTAAATTGCAACGACTGGAATTAAAAGTCGCGATTTTAAGCAACGATACTACCCGGCTCCGCAAACGCCTGGAGGAAAACGGCATCGCCCAGCTTGTGGACGAAATCGTGGTCTCCGGCGAAACGGGGTTCCAAAAACCGCACCCGGAAATATTCGATATCCTTTTCAAAAAATTGAATGTTCGGCCGGAAGAAACGATTTTCGTGGACGACACGCCAAAAAGCTTGGAAAAGGCGGCGGAAATCGGCTACGCGCCCGTTCTTTTCAAAAACAACGAAGAGTTCATCGCCGACCTCAAAAAACTCGGCATCGCCGTTTAAACTGCGACATCTAATAAAAATTGGAAATTCTTTGCCCTCGTTTCATCAGTTTTCTGGCGGCGGGCAGAAATTTTTCCACGAAGTAGAGGGTGTGACTCTCCGGCACCAATTTCAAGGGAACGTGATACAAGTCAAGCCAAATGTGGCTGCAAATCGCATACACTATGGAATCTTTCAGATAAATCTTTTCTTGGTCGTTGAGAGGCCTGAACAGTTCGTATCCCTCCAAAAATCTTTTCATTAACGTCTTATTTATCTCGTCCCCTCTCGTACAGTTGAAAATTATCGATTTTCCCACGTCAAGCATCAGCGGTCCGACATAGAAATTACCGAAATCCACCACTCCCGTAAGACGGTCCTTTTCGAACAGGAGATTGTCCGCTTTGATATCAACATGTATCGGCTCGCTTGGTAAATCGGGGCTCGGTTTTGTTCTTAGCACTTCACGTTCCACTTCTTTTACCACCGCTTTCAGTTTTTCATTCGTTTGTTCATACGCATACGGCCTCATTTTTTTCCATCTTTCCTCGTCAAAATCGTAAAACTTGTACCGCCGGGAGAATTGGATATTGAGGTTCATCCCCTGCTTATGGAAATTACCCAAGAACCGACCGAGTTCAAAAACCTGACTTTCGTTCAGCTCATCCTGGCGCCTTCCCTTTAAAAAGTCGTATATCGTAATGCCATACCCTTTATAATCCAAAATAAAGTCGCCCTTCTTGTCAGGCAAGTAGTGCGGTACAGGAAGATCCTGCAGGGTATTCAGAAGTTTTATCTCTTCCTTTAGGGCTTCACGAGGCTTGTTTTTGAAATTGTCGCCCGGACCGAGGGTATATTTAGCGATGATGAACTTCCCTTTCTCTGTTTGGACGGCGACCTTAGGGGCGGCCAGTCCCCCGCTGAACTGCTCGACAGTCGTAACCGTCCCTAAACCGAAAGAATCTAAGCACGCTTGATATTCTTCCTTTTCCAGAAATCTACTCATACGAAATCCCAATATTATTAAACCACCGCCAAGCTCTAGCGTCAAATAACCTGGAGAACGTGATTTTACCCAAAATAAGTGCTAAAATTTTGACACGAAGCTCGGCAAAATGGAAAAGATTTACTACAACAAACTCATCCGTGACAGGATACCGCTAAAAATCGCCCGCAACGGCGGCGGCTGCAGGCTCCGGAAACTGAAACAAAAAGAGTTTGAGCGGGAACTGTTGAAGAAAGTCGGCGAGGAAGCGGACGGGCTCCTCGCCGCGAAAACAAAGGACGAGTTGGCGTCCGAACTCGCCGATGTCCTCGCCGTGATCGAAGAGATAAAAAAGGCGAAACGCATTTCCTCCAAACAAATCTCAAAAGCGATGAGGGAAAATTTCACAAAGAAGGGCGGTTTCGAGAAAAGGCTTTTTCTAATCTGGTCCTCCGATACCGGCTACAAGACCAACGAACGGCGGTACGGAAAACGGAAAGTGAGGTTTTGCTGAGGAACCGCTAAATAAATATGGAAAAAGACAAAAAAATAAAACAAATCGTCAAGGAAAAGTATAAAGAGATAGCGCGCGACAGTGCTTGTTGCGGATGCAGCTGCAAATGCAGCCAGAATATCTCCAAAAGCATCGGCTATTCCGAGGAAGAACTTGAAATAGCCGGAGCGGCAAATCTCGGTCTGGGCTGCGGTAACCCTTTGGCTTTCGGAAAAATAAAAGAAGGAGATGTCGTTCTGGACCTGGGTTGCGGAGCGGGCATGGACGCGATTCTGGCCGCCGAAAAAGTCGGTGAGAAAGGAAAGATCATCGGCGTGGACATAACCGAAGAAATGGTGGAAAAAGCGAAAGAGAACGCGAAAAAAAGAGGTGTTGAAAACGTGGAATTTCTCGTCGGTGAAATAGAAAACCTGCCGCTCGCGGAAAATTCCGTCGACACCATCATTACCAACTGCGTGATAAACCTGACTCCCGACAAAAGCCGGACTTTTCGCGAGGCCTACAGAGTCCTGAAACCGGGAGGCAGAATTTATCTCTCCGACATCGTTTTATTGGAGGAACTTTCGGAGGAGCAAAGAAACGACGAAAATTTGCTCTCCGGCTGCGTTGCTGGCGCGTTACTGAAAGAAGACTACCTGAACAAAATAAAAAGCGCCGGATTCAAGGTCCGCATTTTGCATGAAAACAAGGATATCAGCAAGGAACAATACAACGGAGTCGCGCTGGAAAGTTTGATGGTCAAATTAACGAAATAGCATTCAGCGTGCTCCGCAACATCGGCGGGACGCCAAAAGCGCCCCGCCGATTGCCGTTTTTAGGCGGCGGGTTTAAACTGAAGGGGCTATGGAAGAGACGGTGATTACAAAAAGAAACCCCATCGTCCTAATCCGGTTTTTCGCCGTCATTGAAATTGCCGCTTTTCTTTTGTACTTTTTCGGCACTTTTTTGGACGAGTACAAACAGCTGATTTACGATTTCCTGCCCCTCTCTGGCATCCTCTCCTACACCGCCTTCAAGTTCCCCTTTCTTTCCGTTCTCCAGTTCCTCATCACGGTCTACGCGTTTCTGCGGTGGTACTACGAGGTTTACACCGTAAAATCCGGGGAAATTTCCCATCAGTGGGGCGTTCTCTTCCGCCGCCGGAAAACGATGGCGATAGACAAATCAACCGAGTTCAAAATTTTCGCCGGACTGCTCGGCAAAATCCTCCGCTACGGCGACATAAAAGTAAAAAATGAGAGCAGAAGCATGACTATCGCCGATGTTTCCCGGCCACAAGCCGTTCTGGAAGCAATTAAGTTTTCTCTCAATCCCCAACCCGGTTTCTCCCAGCCGAACTTAAAGCGGCTTCTCAGAGAACCGGAACACGAACGGCTGGAGTTCAAGTCCTCTTTCCGTTTTGACTATAAAACCGGCAACGTGAACCGGGAACTGGAGAAAACCGTGATGAAAACCGTCTCCGCTTTCTTAAATTCCAAGGGTGGCCACCTCGTCCTGGGCGTAGACGACAAGAAAAAACCGATTGGCCTTACAAACGACTACAAAACGCTTTCCAAGGAAAACAACGACGCTTTTGAAAACCACTTCACGAACATTTTCAACGCTATGATCGGACCGGATTTCCGCCATAAAGTAAATCTCTCTTTTCACGATATGAATGATAATGAAGTCTGCATTATTCAGGCAGTCGCAAGCGAGAGACCGGTCTACTTGAGAAATGAAGGCAATGAATACTTCTATATCCGCACCGGCAACGCCTCGACCGCCCTGAAATTGAGCGAAATGGAAAAATACCTCCAAACCCGGTTCGGGCCGCCGACCGAAAAAAACTGATGCGCTATATCTTGATTTCGGCAATAATCCTGGTCGGCGCCGCTCTTGCGGTTGTTTTTATCGTAATTCCCGCGAAAAATGAAATTTCTATTCACAAAGACACCGCTCAATTTTTAGAGGTTCGACCTCCCAATACTTTGACATCCGATGTCCCAAACATTGACGCCGATGTCAGGACATCGGATGTCCTTAAATTGATTGAAATTGCGCCGGAGGTAGAAATCGCAAACCTAACTCTCCGAACCGGCGAGACGCTCATAGCGGAATTAAGCGAAGAACCTGTTAAAGTCCTTTTCAACGACAAAGAAGTGAGCGCTTTCCCCTATCAAGAGAACTTCCGGGCCGCGATTCCTCTCCCGCTCGGCACGAGAACGGGTACTTACACCCTACGGGCGGAGTTCGAAGACAACGCGCCCGTCGAAAAAATCGTTTACATTCTTGCTAAGGAGCAGCAGATAATCATTCTCCCGCCCCCGCCGAAACTAGGGATGACCGACAAGCAAATTGTTCAGAATCTTTCCGTTTCCAACACCGATTTGAGGAAACTCGTCGCCGAAATTGAAGAAGTAACCCGCTTTGCCGAACCGTTCGGCCTGCCGGTTGACGAACCGGCCGTCATCTCAAGCCCTTTCGGCGAAATCCGGAAAACCGGCGAAGAGGAAATCGTCCACCTGGGCGTTGACTTTGATGTACCAAAAGGCACAGCAGTCGGGGCAATAAACGCCGGCACCGTGGAGAGCTCCTATCTTGATTCGATTTACGGCAACTCCGTGGTAATCGACCACGGCCGGGGCATCTATTCTCTTTATCTCCACCTGGATTCAAGAAGCGTGAAAACCGGCGAAGTTGCCGAAAAAGGACAAATTATCGGTTTCTCCGGCGATTCGGGATTCTCGAGCGCTCCCCATCTTCATCTTTCGGTAAAAATAAACGGCGTCTCCGTGGACCCGATTCAGTTCATTTCGGTTTTCAGGTAGGAAATCGTCTGAAGAAAGCAA
>CAZUMB010000022.1:0-9596 GCA_964621575.1 uncultured Candidatus Saccharibacteria bacterium | reverse complement strand
GAGCGACGAGAACCAGGGTTGTAATTAAACTTTTTTTACTCATATCTTCGGGTGGACCTGAGGGAAATCGAATCCCTGTCTCCGCAATGCGAATGCGGTGTACTACCACTATACTACAGGCCCGTCTTAAAACATATTAGCGAACCCTCGGAAAAATTGAAAGACCGCCAAGACCTATTCCCCGTACAAGACCTATTCCCCGTAAAGGAGAACGGCGCGCCCGAACTTCGGCGCGCCGTCTGGCTCGCCCCGTCCAATTCGAAGAATTGGACGGGGCTCGGGTTCGAAAACCCGTAGTTACGGAGGAGGTTTACCGTCCAGGCGGGCCAGCGCCGCCCGACCACAGGGGGTGATTTCCAGCCGGCCTCCCCGGAAAAGGAAATTGCCTTTCACCAGACGATACTGCAGCAAGCGTCCAACCACCTCCGTGGCGTAGCTCCGGTTGAAATTGAGGACTCCGCAGGCCTCGTATTCCGAGGCGGCACCCGACCGGCTTACCAGATTATGAAGAATGGTGCAGGCGGCGGACGTACTCCTCAAGAAATCCATTGCCTCGGTGCCGGGGAACTCGCTGATTGACATGGTCGTACTCCTCGCGCTGTGTGGGTTTGACAAAGAACGTTTCAGGCCTTTTGACCTGAGAACTGATTGCTTTCGTTCCCTTCACTCGAAAACAAGCAGGTCTCAAGCAAAAACCTCCCCGGGCGGGGAGGTTTTTTGATTTCTTCGTTATTTAACTTACTTCATCTGCACAAAAAAACTCCCGGCCCCTTGGCTTTAAAAAAGGAAAAGAAAAAGAAGAAAACCGGGAGAATGTCGAATTTTCTGATGACGTTTGCCATTTTTATTTAAGCTATCAGTTCCGCTTTCTCCTGTCAATATGAATGAAAACCGCTTTCTCTTTGGTGAACTGGCCGACCCGCGTCCGGGTAAGCTCTTTGAGATAGCCGCCCGTGCCGAGAGCGCGGCCGAGATCGCGGGCGAGAGCCCGGATGTAAACGCCGGGACCGGTTACGACCCGGATGGTAAGACGGGGCCAGTCATATTTCAACACCTCGATTTCCCTGACGACCACCTTTCGCGGCTTGAGCTCCACGCGCTCGCCGCCTCTTACGCGGCGGTGGGCGGGCCGGCCGGCGACTTTGACGGCGCTGTAGGCGGGCGGAGTCTGTAGAATTTCTCCCGTAAATTTCTTCAAAATGCTTTCAATCTTGGGAAGTGGGACTTCCTTAGGAAGTCCCACTTCCTTAATATTGCCGGCGGCGTCATCGGTATCGCTCGTTTTCCCAAACTCAATCGCCGCTATGTACTCTTTCTCTTTCTTGACGACACTCGCCAATTTTTTGGTTGCTTCCCGGCCGACGGCAACAACCAAAACACCCTCGGCTAAGGGGTCTAAAGTGCCGGCATGACCGACTCTTCGTTCGCCGGTTACCCGCCGCACTTCGTTTACGATGTCGTGCGATGTCGGACCTTTCGGCTTCCAAACGGCGAAAATTTTTTCCATCAGTGAACCGGGGTACCGGGCGGCATTTCTTTGTCGGGCTGGAGCAAAGCAAGTCCCCCCTCTCCGTCCTCGGCCGCAAGGAGCATGCCGTTGCTTTCAACGCCTTTAAAGCTTCGTGGTTCGAGATTCGCGACAATTACGATTTCCCGGCCAACCAAGTCAGCTGCCGGATAATCCTCGGCAATGCCGGAAATAATCTGCCGCTCCTCGCCGCCCAAATCGAGGATGAGTTTCAAAAGTTTGTCCGTGCCTTCAACTTTCTCGGCCGAGACGATTTTCGCCGCCCGCAAATCGATTTTTTTGAAATCCTCGAAGCTTATCATTTTAAACCAAATCTTGTCGGGGTGGAGAGAATCGAACTCTCGCTACGGAGTCCCGAACCCCGCGTACTACCACTATACTACACCCCGCACTTACGCCTCGTTACCCGTCGTTCCGAAACCTCCCCGCGTGGGATTCTTCAACCGGTCAACTTCCTCCCACTCCGCCTTTTCGAATTTTACGAAGGTTCCCTGAACAATGCGCTCACCGCGCTCGATTATAACCGGTTTGTCGGTGAAATTAAAGTAGGCGGCGACGCATTCATCGCCGTCGCCGGAAAAATCCGGGTCAATGACGCCGATGCCGTTTACGAGCATCAACCCCTTTTTGTGAGTCGAACTCCGGGCGGCAATCAAGAGGAAGTGGCCGGCCGGCGTCTCGCAGGCAAAATTGAGAGGCGCGTAACCGATTTTAAGGGGCGGGATCTCGACTTTCTCGCGGGCGGTCAAATCGAAAGCGGCGGCACCATCGGTCTTGTACTCCGGCAGGGGAAGATTTTTATCGAATCTCTTGATGCGGATGCGCATAGTTTTATTTGACGTAGTGCTTTTTCTTTATTTCCCTCTCAACGCCGGATTCGAACTCTTCTTTTCTCTCCTCGGCTTTGCGGTGAAGCTCGGCAAGCGCATCGTCGCTCAAACGCCCGAGCTCCCTCGCCCGCTCCCCGAGATAATCCCCGGTGTTCTTCTCCGGGTCGTCGAGCACTTCCTCGAGAAGAACGGCGAGGACTTTTCCGACTTTCGGCCCCGGCGGAACGCTCAAAATTTTCATGATGTCGTTGCCGTCGATTTTCAGCATCTTGGGACCGACCGGGTCAAGTTTCACCTTGTCAATCATGAAAAGAAGATGGCGAATCTTGTAAGGCTTGGCTTTGGGAACGCCGGAGCCGATGCGGTCGGCTTCCCGGACTTTAATCAGGTCCGGAACGTTCTCCGGCCCCACCCGGCGCAAGAACCTTCTCACGCCGGCCTCGCTTACTTCGTCCACATTGTAATAGAACATATGGGAACGGACCAAGTGAGCAACCTGCTCCGCCAACTCCCTGGAAAAGCGCAGGCAGCTTAGAATTCTTAGAACCATCTTGGCGCCCACCGCTTCGTGGTTGTAAAAAGTGGCGAATTTCCCTTCACCCCTTTTGGTGCGGGGCTTGCCGACATCGTGAAGAAGAGCGGCCAGACGAACGTGGAGCGGATAATTCTTCTCGGCCGTATAATTCAGGGCTCTCACGCTATGGTCGAAAACCGTGTAAATGTGATGCAAGTTTTGAGGGCAGCCAATCCCTTCCCGAAGTTCGGGAACGACGTATCTCAAAAGATTGTGGTCCTCGAGAGCGACCACTCCTTCCGCCGCCCCGCCGCTCATTATAATTTTTATGAACTCGTCTCGGATTCTTTCTTTGGCAATCATTTCCAATAAGCCGGCGTGAACTTTAATCGAACTGGCTGTTTCTTTTTCAATTTTAAATCCCGATTCGGAAGCAAAGCGGACCGCCCGCATCAGTCGAAGAGCGTCTTCGCCGAACCGGTCCTTGGGATTGCCGACGGTACGGATAGTTTTGTCCTTCAAATCTTTCTCCCCGCCGTGAGGATCAACTAAATTAGTTGGCAGGTTATAGGTTTTAGGTTTTAGGTTCAGGGCAATGGCATTAATCGTGAAGTCGCGGCGCGACAAATCCTCCTCGATTGTTTTCGCGAACTTTATTTCGTCGGGGTGGCGTTTGTCGGTGTATCGGCCCTCAATCCGGAAAGTCGTCACCTCAACGATTTTAAGTTTCTCATCAGCCGAATCGGTCTTCACCCCGACTGTCCCGAATTCATTCTCGTAAACGCTTTCGGGGAAAATTTTTTGAATCTCTCCCGGAACGGCATTCGTCGCAATATCCCAATCTTTCGGCTCACAACCTAAAATAAGGTCGCGGACACAGCCGCCGACCAGATAGGTCCGGTAGCCCGATTTTCCCATCTTTTCAGCGATTTCCTTTACTTCTTTCGGAACATTGAATTTCATTATCTATGATTGTAAACTAAAAACGGCAATTAATAAAAAGCGCCCGTGGTGAAACGGATATCACGACTGGCTTCGGACCAGTTGTTGGGGGTTCGAATCCCTCCGGGCGCACAAAAAACACGACCGCCCGGCCGTGTTTTTGTTTTCATTCTTTATCGGGAGAGAAATCTTTCTATGATGTCAAAGATGTTGCCGCCTGACGGAGCCGGCGCTTCGGAGCTGGGTGGAGGTGGCGGAGGCAGCTCGGGACTTGGAAAAGACGGTGGTTTACTGGAGGTCGGGGGAGGCGGAGGCGGGGTAGTTTGCGTTTGTGGCTGAAATTGCATCTGCTCCTGCGGCTGCATCTGCGGCTCGGATTGCATCTGAAGTTGCATTTGTTGCTGTGGCTGCATTTGCTGTTCCGAATTGATTTGCAGCTGCTTCTGTGACTGCATTTCTATCTGCGGTTGCGGGACCGGGTAATCAATCTTCGGCGACTCTATTCGTTCCCGAAACTGCTCCTCAAACCGTTGAACGTCTTCGGGCGAAGGAATATTTTCGGGGAAATATCCCTCAATCCGCTCGATTTTCTCCATCGGCGGTTGGAAATCTCCGGGTGGAATAGAACCTTCCGGAGGGCGAAAATCCGATGACCGCTCAAACACTTCGGGAACTTGGCCACCCGGCATTGTCGGCTCTTTTGACGGAGTAAAGTTCTGACATGCTTCGGGGTTACTTAAACAATAATTTCTGCATTCTTCCTCGTTGGTACAGCCGCCCGGACCGACGAAGCTGTCCGGCGGCGGACCCATCTCGCCCATACTCTTTTCAAAACAGCTTTTCATTGCCTCGCCCAATTCCCGGCTCGGCATCGCCGCACCCGACTTCGCTCTCTCGAGAACCTCTTCGCCAACTGTCGACTTCAAGCACTCGACGACCGCGGGCGGCGCCTGATTCAAGCCCTCCGCCATCTTTTGTTTGCCTTCTTCCATTTGCCGCAAATCCTCTTCGGAAATCAAACCGTTTTCCTTTGCAAAATTGAAGCAGGTTTCCTGATTGACGGGGTTTTGGCAGAAAGCATCGCATTCCTCCTTATTTTGACAACCACCCGGCCCTTTCCCGCCCGTCTTCCGGGCCCTTTCGGCATCCTCTTTGGAAACAAAACCGGCCGCCTCGGCAAAGGAAATACACTGCTCGAAATTACCCGGCTCGGCGCAATAAGCGTCGCATTCCTCCTTGCCGCGGCAGGGCGGCGGCGTCGCTCCGTTCCTTATCGCCTGAAGCATTTTCTTGGCATCAGCCAGTTCTTTTTCGGGGATAAAGCCGGCCGTCTCGGCGAAGGCGATGCATTCCTCCATGTGGCTCGGGTCGCTGCAATAGTTATCGCAACTTTTCTCATCGGTACAGCCGCCCGGCAACTTGGCGCCCTGTTTCAACAATATCTGAACTTTTTTCGCCTCCGCAAGTTTATCAGCCGGCATCAAGCCGTTCTTCTCGGCAAAAGCGACGCACTCCTCAATGTGGTTCATATCTTCACAGTAGCTCTCGCAGGCAGCTTTGGTGGTACAACCGCCGGGACCGGGCCCGACCTCGACAAACTTTTTGGCTCCTTTAATTTCTTCCGGAGACATCAACTCATACTTCTCGGCGAAGGCGAGGCAGGCGGCGACGTTTTCGGAGTTGTCACAGTATTCCTTGCACTCAACTTCATCGCCGCAGTTACCAAGCTCGGCGACCGGAAAAACAACGTCCGCCAGGGACGCTTGAGCAACGAGCGAATAGGAAATAAAAACGGCCGGAACGAGAATTAAAACAGATAAAACGAGCTGACGCATAATTTAGAAAGGATTGGTTTTGATTTCCTTGAAGGGATTGGCGGCATCAACGGGGTTCACATCGGGCATCTCTTCCAGGGGATTCGAAAGGGGGTTTATTTCCGGCAAGTTACCGGCTGACTCCAATACGTCTTCCAAACCGCCAATGGCTTTTTCCTCGGCGGTTTCGGCCGATTGCTCGATTAAATACCAGACAACGAGCGCCGCAACGACAACGACAACAACTCCCGCAATAACGAGGGTTTTTGATTTCGGAGTTGGGTTCACGCCGTTCATTTCTCTTTAATAATTCTAACAAATCGGCTATAATCAGCTCACCGTAATTTATCAACAGCCGCCCGTAGCTCAATTGGCAGAGCAGGGGCCTCTTAAGCCCAAGGTTGAAGGTTCGAGACCTTCCGGGCGGACAAAAATGATTGAACTCAAAACGCCTCTTTCGGAAATCCGGGGCATCGGTCCGCGGTTTTTGAGCAAACTCAAAAACCTGGGAATTAAAAACGTCAAAGACCTCCTTCTTCATTTCCCCACCCGCTACGAGGATTTTTCCCAAATCTACAAAATCGCCGAGCTCGGCTCCGGCCAGGAAGTGACCGTTCGGGGAAGAGTTGTTGAGGTCACCGGCCGCCGGAGCTGGCGGCGGCGCCTTTTTATAGTGGAGGCGCTCATCTCCGACGAAACAGATTCGATAAGAGCGGTTTGGTTCAATCAGCCCTACATAAGGAACGTTTTGAAACCGGGGCGGCTGGCGAATTTCTCCGGCAAAGTCGCCTACGGCGAGGGCTCGCTTTATCTTTCCAATCCGACTTACGAACTGACGACCGATGACCCGCGACACGAAACCAAACATACGGCGCGCATCGTCCCGATTTATCCGGAAACGCGGGGACTGACTTCCAAAGGATTGCGTTTCATCATAAAACCGATTCTCGACGAACTGGAAAAAATTCCCGAGTCCATCCCCGAAGAAATTTTCAAAAAAGAAGGCCTGCCCGATGTAAATACCGCCATAAGAAACATCCACTTCCCCGCCGCCATCGAAGATGCGCTTCTTGCCAAAAAAAGATTTGCTTTCCACGATCTCTTTTACCTACAGCTCCGCAATCTCTCGGAAAAACTGAAATTGAGAAAAGAGAAAGCGGCGGCAATCGGCGCCCCGGCGGAAGAAGTCGAAAAACTCGAAAAACACCTGCCTTTCGAGCTTACTGATTCCCAGAAAAAATCGCTCAAGGAAATTTTACACGATATCGGGAAAACCAACCCGATGAACCGTCTTCTCCAGGGAGATGTCGGCAGCGGGAAAACCATTATTGCGGCTATTGCCGCAATTCTTACCGCCCGGGCCGGCTATCAAACCACTTTTATGGCCCCGACTGAAATCCTCGCCAGGCAGCATTACCAAACTTTCCTGAAATTTTTCCCCGACTTTGACAAAGGCGTGGCGCTCATTACCTCAAGCGAAAAGAAAGTGAATTACGGCCGCGGTCTTGAAACGCATTCCAAAAAGCCGGCACTCATTACCATCGGCACCCATGCCCTGATTCAAAAAAGCATAAACTTCAAAAACCTCGCTCTCGTTATCATTGATGAACAGCACCGCTTCGGCGTGGAACAGCGAAAGGAGCTGGCTTTGAAAAACAAAAGATTAAGCGGCCTCGTCCCTCATTTTCTTTCCATGTCGGCGACGCCGATTCCCCGCACTTTATCCCTTACTCTTTTCGGCGACCTGGACATTTCTCTCATCACCGAACTGCCGAAAAACAGGAAAGAAATAATCACCAAGGCGGTGGCGCCGGAAAACCGCCCGAAGGCCTACGCCTTCATCCGGGGCCAGGTCAAAAAAGGAAGACAGGTGTTCGTCATCTGCCCGAGGATCGCCGCCCCCGAAAACGGGGGCGAGCCTCTCGCCTCGCCTTCGCGAGAGCGAAGCGGGCGCCCCTCTGGGGCGGGAACCCTCCAAAAATTGGAAATTAAATCAGTAAAAGAAGAATACGAAAAACTGTCCAAAAAAGTTTTCCCCGACCTCTGCGTCGAGATACTCCACGGCCGGATGCGGGCCGCCGAAAAAGAAAAAGCGATGAACGACTTCGCCGGAAGAAAAAGCGATATTCTGGTCTCAACTTCGGTAGTGGAAGTGGGAGTGGATATTCCAAACGCGACGATAATGATGATTGAGGGCGCCGACCGCTTCGGCCTGGCCCAGCTCTATCAGTTTCGGGGCCGGGTCGGCCGGGGAGAACACCAGTCCTTTTGTTTCCTCTTCTCCGACTCGGGGAGCAAAACGACCAAAGCGCGCCTGAAATCCATCGTCGAGGCGAAAAACGGATTTGAACTTGCCGAGCGTGACCTGAAACTCCGGGGGCCGGGCGAATTTCTGGGAACGACCCAGACGGGAATGCCGGACATTGCCATGAAAGCCCTCCAAAATCCGGAACTGGTAAAATCCGCCCGCGAGGCGGCGGCAAACATCTTGGAGAAAGACCCGAATTTAAAAACTTATCCCGCCCTCGCTCGTTTTCTGGAACGGTTCAAAAAAGAAATCCACCCGGAGTAACTACCGCACCGCTGCCTTGAATTCTTTTTTGGTACGTTCTTCGATTTCCTTGTGGATTTTGTCCACTTCCTCGTTCGTAAGCGTCCGCTCCATGCTCCGGTAAACCGTGCGGTAGGTATAACTCGTTTTGTCCGAACCGAATTTTTCCGGATTCTCGTACTTATCGAGGAGTTTCACTTCCTCGACCAGCTCTCCGCCCACATCCCGAATGAGGTCGAAGTAATTGTTGGGCACAAAGTTCTTGTCAACCACAAAAGAGATGTCCCGCACAATCGGCGGATACTTGCTGACTTCCTTATAAGGATTGCCGAGTTTGAGCTGGCGCTTGACTCGTTCGTCGTTTGACCAGAGAAGGCGGATGTCGGGCAAGTTCATGCTCACGATGGCAAGCCGCTCCAGGCCGAAACCGAAAGCCCAGCCGTTGTAGCCGGTAACGCCGAAGTTTTTCAGGACATCCTTGCGGGGCAGGCCGGAGCCGACCATTTCCATCCATTCTCCTCTCACTTTTATGTTCATCTCAATACTCGGGTCCGTATAAGGGAAGGTTTCGGGCGTGAAATTGTATTCGACATCCGGTCCAAAAATACTCTTTGCCACTTCTCCCAAAACGCGCTTCAAGTCATCAAGGACTACGGTCTTTTTCTCGTCGGGAGCGAGGTAGAGCCCGCCAAACTGATGAAAAACGTTCATATGGTGGCGGTCAATTTCGTCTTTCCGATAAACCTTGCCGTAGCAGATGGCGCCGAAGTCCTCCTTCTTTGAAATTTTCTCCCGGATTTTCGGGTGATCGAAGTAGTAATACCAGAAAACCGTATCGTGAGTCCGAAGAACATTTTTCTCGTCAACATAGTAGGTATCCGACTTACTCCGGGCCGGATGACCGGGCGGCATATTAAATAAATCAAAAAGTATTTTCGTCGGGATAATTTCCGGAATTTTGATGTCGTCGAAACCTTTGAAAACCTCTATTTTCTTGACCCGCTCGATGACAGCCGCAAGGGGGCTCCCCTCGGCGCGCGAAAGATCCGGCATTGCCAAAAAACGCGTGAGACGTTTCCCTTCGGCGTCCTCTCTTTTTTCAAGCCCGTCAAAGAGTTTGGTTTCTTCCGGCGATTCAATGACAATATTACTCATCTTGTTGCGGGGGCGGGAATCGAACCCGCTGCCTCAAGGTTATGAGCCTCGTGTGCAAACACATTACACCTCCCCGCATTTGCAGAGTATACCGAAATTTGAAATTAGGCAAGATTTCTGCTTAAATTTGTATTGTACAACCAAGCCGGCGTAGCTCAGTGGTAGTAGCGAGGGACTCATAAGCCCTAGGTCGCAGGTTCGATTCCTGCCGCCGGCACCGGTGCAGCCGTAGTGTAGCCCGGTTAACACGCCTCCCTGTCAC
>CAZUMB010000021.1:8564-9799 GCA_964621575.1 uncultured Candidatus Saccharibacteria bacterium | reverse complement strand
AAAAGTGCCGATGAATAAAACGAAAACAGAAGCTCTCGCCTCTGTTCGTGCACACTGGCTCCCCGGGTAGGATTCGAACCTACAACCAACTCCTTAACAGGGAGCTGCACTACCGTTGTGCTACCGGGGAATACTTAAAATATAATATCTTAATCTCTTAAGTTTTTCAATGAATTTTATGAGGGTTAATTCACAACCCCTTTGCGGGGGACAGAATTGTTTCGACCGGAGTTTTGTTCGGCTAGGGTTTTTGGACCGATGGGGACAAAGATAAAGACCTGTGGTAGAATAAAGGCATGTCAACGACGACTTACATAATCCTGGGAGTAATATTACTCATCATTCTGGCTTCCATTAAGCAAATTAATCAGTACCAGAAGGGGGTTAAGTTTATGTTGGGCAAATACATCGGTTTGATGGGTCCGGGCTGGCGGCTGGTCTTTCCGATTATCCAGTCCTATCAAAAGGTGGATTTAAGGGTAAAGGCGGTAGATGTGCCGAATCAGGAAGCAATCACCAGGGACAATATCTCGGTCAGCGTCAACGCGGTCATTTATTATAAAGTCCACGAAGCCGATAAGGCGGTTCTGGAAGTGGAAAATTTTTACTATGCCATCTCGCAGCTCGCCCAAACGACGATGAGAAACGCTGTTGGCCAGGTAGAATTGGATGAGCTTCTTTCTCAGAGGGATAAGGTTTCAGAAAACATAAGAAGCATCATTGATAAAGCCACTGACCCTTGGGGGATAAAGGTTCTCAATGTCGAATTAAAAGACATAACGTTGCCGGAAGAAATGAAGAGGGTTATTGGAAAGCAAGCGGAAGCGGAAAGGGAAAAAAGAGCGATAATCATCAAAGCCGAAGGGGAAGTATTGGCCGCCAAGAATATGGCCAAAGCCGCCGAAACCCTGTCAGAAGCCAAAGGAGCCCTTCACTTAAGAACTCTTCAGTCAATCAATGATGTAAGTTCCGACCAATCAAATACGATCGTATTTGCCGTGCCTCTGGAGATTTTAAGAGCATTTGAAAAATTCGGAGAAAAATCGCCGGAAAGAGGGAAAAAGAAATAAGCATTGAATCATAGCCGCCCGCCTCGCTTCGAGTCGAAGGGGGTCCCACCAAGCGAGCAGGTATTGTCGGGAGAAACTAAATCGGTTAAAATTGAAAACATGGAAAGAAAGGAGTTGATAAGGACAATTTATTTGTATCTTTTTTCGCTGGTCGGGTTGGTTTTG
>CAZUMB010000021.1:0-8464 GCA_964621575.1 uncultured Candidatus Saccharibacteria bacterium | reverse complement strand
TAGGTACCGATTCGGCTGCAACCGAGACGGAGCTTACTCCCGAACAGCAGGAAAAATACAAGCAGGAACAGCTTGAGTATCAGGAAAAAGAGAAAGATTCCCGAAGGCAGAGGACAGCGGCCAACTCAATCGCTTTAATGATTGTCGGTATTCCGCTCTTTACCTATCATTGGAGGGTGATTCAGAGAGCGAAAGGGGAGAAAAGAAGTTAGGAAATAGAAGTTGCTAAGAGTATCCGCTCCTAGCTCAATTGGCACCCGCCGCAAGCTTCGCAAGCCGGCGGGCCCGCCAAACTGGCCGGAGGCCTGTTGGCGGGGAGCAGTAAAAATTATAAAACGTGGAAAGATGTATTACGTTTACGTAATGTATAGTTGCGAGCAGGATAAGTTCTACATTGGATACACGGAAAATTTGGAACGGAGAATCTACGAACATGGCATTAAGAGCAAGCTTTCTGACAGGAGAATTAAAAATTTGAAGTTGGTATATTACGAGGCTTGTTTATCAAAGGTAGATGCGGTAAAAAGAGAGAAGCAGCTAAAGACAGGTTTTGGGAGAGGGTATCTAAGGAAAAGATTGGAGAACACAATAAAAGATATTTGTTGAAGAAATTGCCGTCCTTTGTCCGCCCATAGCTCAGCTGGTAGAGCAGTTGCCTTTTAAGCAAACGGTCCCAGGTTCGAGTCCTGGTGGGCGGACAAAGAACGGCAGTTGGTACCCGCCGCAAGCTTCGCAAGCCGGCGGGCCCGCCAAACTGGCCGGAGGCCTGTTGGCGGGGAGTCCTTCCGGGCGGACATGTAATATGACTCACATCAAAAAACTTTATCGGAGCGATGAGAATAAAACTTTCGCCGGCGTGATAGGCGGCGTGGGGGAGTATTTCAACGTTGACCCGGTTCTTCTCCGCCTGATTTTTCTCATAATCACGATAATGAGCGGCATCCTGCCCGCCATTCTCGTTTATCTCATTGCCATTTTAATCGTTCCTCATAAACCGGCTGTTTAACCCTCAACCGGTGAATAGAAAGGCCCGAGGCAGATACCTCGGGCCTTTCGCTTTTTCGGGCTTGCGGGACGGCGTTATCTTCGCCGTCTCCGGTGGCGGCGTCCCCCGCTCTTTCTCCGCCGGCGGCGGCAGGCCGTCAGCGGTTTCTTCCGCTTCCGTTTGCTGTAACCCTTCCTTACGCCGGCAAGGAAGAGAATGCAATCGAGAGCGTGGAGAGTGGAGCTGGCCGCTCTCTTGTTGGTGAGAGCAGCCAGGACGGCGTCTTTGTTCTCGTTTTCATCGCTTTTGCGGCGGGCGGTTCCTAGCCGGTCGCAGGCGATTTCCAAATTCTTCCGCCATCTGGCTGCATCAGCCGTGATTTCCTTCAAGTCGAGCGACATATCGCCTCCTTTTCGCGCGCCCGCTCGGATGGGTTTGCTTTTTTCTTTTTAACTTTTATTCCGGACAAGGTCAAGCGTTTCCTTTAGTTCTTTCAGAAACGCCGCCTGGGCCGGGTTTATTTTTTCCACCGCCTCTTCAAAGCGGAAAAAACCGGCCTTGTCCACTTCCGGAATCTCCAGTTTCTCGCTTTCCCAAGGCACCTTAATTTTAGTGGTTATGCTTTTTATGGCCGCGGGGTCGCAGTTGCCCTCAAAGGCCCAGGCCTTTACGATTTTCCCGCTTTTCTGTTTTATCGGCGCAAGCGGGCAAAAATCACCAACGGACTCGAAGCCCGTTTCTTCCTTAAACTCCCGTTTTGCGGCCGCAAGCCCGTCCTCGTTTTCCTCAATCTCACCCTTGGGGATGCTCCAGGCGCCCTCATCCTTGTTTTTCCAAAAAGGCCCGCCCGGGTGAACCAAAAGAAATTCCGCTTCGCCTTCGCGAATCCGCCACATCAGAAGCCCGGCGCTTATTTTCGGCATAATATAGAGATTATAAGGGTTTACTTTTTTCCGGCAAATTTGCTATCATATGGGGAATGAAAATCTTCAGAACCAGAAACGTCGTTATCGCCATTGCCGTTGTGGTTGTGGTTGTGATTATATTTTTCGCGACCCGCGACAAGGGGCCGAGCTACGATTTTGCGACGGTCGAGAGGGGCGACGTTACGGAAGAGGTGAGCGTGACCGGAAAGCTGAAACCCGCCGACGACGTTCAACTCGCTTTTGAGACGAGCGGCCGGGTCTCCGCCGTCCTTGCCGACGTGGGCGACTGGGTTTATGTCGGTCAGGCCCTTGTTCGGCTCAACGCTTCCGAACTTTCAACCGAGCTTTCCAAAGCCGAGTCCGACCTCGTTTCCAAAGAAGCGGCGCTCGATGAAGAGAAGGCCACTTTCAATAATCTCTATACGAGTATTCCGAACGTTTTAAACGACGCCTACATCAAAGCCGATGACGCCGTGCGGACGAAGACGAGCGGAATTTTCGGCGGCTCGCGGGGCTCGGCTTATGTTTTAACTTTCATGACTTGCGGCGAAGCGGACCGCCTTGCGAGCATCCAGGGGAAACTTGAATCCGAATTCGAGCTTGACGCGTGGAAAACCGAACTCAGCAAACTTTCCGCTGCTTCTTCCGAAACCGGCCTTGAGGCGGCGCTTGTCGCCGGCCGGAAGCATCTCGGCGTCGTTGCTCAATTTTTAAGCGATTTGAATTTGGCGATGAGCGCCGATTGTCTCATCGGCAGCTCTTCACTCGACACCTACCGGACGAATATAAGTGCCGCCCGGACGAGCGTCCAAACGATCACAACCGCCATAAGCGACAAGGAGCAGGCCGTTACTCTCCAAAAAGCGGCGGTTGTTTCGGCCGAGAAGACGCTTGAGAGCTACAAGGCGGCAGTTGAAAATATCAAAGCCAAAATTTCCAAAACGGTTATTTACTCGCCGATAAACGGCGTCGTTACTTCCCAGGACGCAAAAGTGGGGGAGATTGTCGCCGCAAACAGCGCTCTTGTTTCGGTGATTTCGGCGAGCCGTCTGGAGGTGGAAGCGAACATTCCCGAAGTTGACATCACCAAAATCGAAGTCGGCAGCGAGGCGAATATTACTCTTGATGCCTACGGCTCGGACGTGGTTTTTGCGGCGACCGTTTCCAAAATCGACCCGGCCGAGACCGTGATCGAGGGGGTGCCGACCTACAAAACAACCTTCCAGTTCAAAGAGAAAGACGACCGGCCGAAATCCGGAATGACGGCCGATATTATCGTTCTTGCCGAGATGAAAAGCGGCGTGCTTTACGTGCCCCAGCGGGCGGTGGTTCGTGAGAACGGCCGGACCTACGTGAGAATGGAAGACAACGGCGGCATAAAGGAAGTCGATGTGACGACGGGTCTCCGCGGATCGGACGGCGTAATCGAAATATTAAGCGGTTTGAACGAAGGGGACAGAGTCATCACCTTCATCAACAAATAGGATTCACGGGATGGCCCTCATTGAAATCCGAGATCTGAAAAAAACTTACAAGACCGACGGAACGGAAACCCCGGCTCTCCGGGGTTTGAGCTTTGATATAAAGAAAAGCGAGTTTGTGGCGGTGATGGGTCCCTCCGGTTCGGGCAAATCCACCCTCCTCCACATTTTGGGTTTTTTGGACCGGCAGACGTCGGGCGACTACCGCTTCGACGGCCGGGAAATCGGCGAGTACAAGGAAGAGGAACTCTCCCGGGTGCGGAACGAGAAAATGGGTTTCGTTTTTCAGACATTCAATCTTCTGCCGCGGGTGAGCGTTTTGGAAAACGTGGAGCTGCCTTTGGTTTACGCGGGAGCGAAAGACGCCGAGCGGAAAGAGCGGGCCAAAGAAGCGCTTGAGGCGGTCGGTCTCTCCCACCGCTTGAATTACGAACCGAACAAGCTCTCCGGCGGTGAACGCCAGCGGGTGGCGATTGCGAGAGCGCTCGTCAACAACCCGGCCGTCATTTTCGCCGACGAGCCGACCGGAAACCTGGACTCCAAATCGGGCCGGCAGGTGATGGAAGTAATCCGGGAGTTGAATGAAAAGCACGGCCACACCGTCGTTCTCATCACCCACGAAACTTATACGGCCAATTATTCCGAGCGGGTAATCAAACTTTTGGACGGGAAAATTGAAAGCGACGAAAAAGTGACGGAGAGGATAACCGGCGATCACTTCCGGAAATAATCCGTATGCGGGTAAAAGACGTTTTCAAAATTGCCGTTCGGGGGATTCGGGCTCACAAATCGCGGTCGGCTCTCACGGTTTTGGGAATAGTAATCGGGGTGACAGCCGTCGTTTTAATCGTTTCAATAAGCCGGAGCGCCCAGACGATGATTTTGGGCCAGGTTGCTTCCTTGGGTTCGCGGGTAATAGCGGTTGCTCCCGGCAAAGAACCGCAGGGTCCCTACGACCCCTCGCTTATCGAGACCCTCTACGGCGATTCTCTGAAGGCCCGGGAGGTGGAAGCTCTCGAGAAAAAATCCAACGTCCCTCACGCAGCCGAAGTGATGCCGATAGTTTTCGGGACGGATGCGGTTTCCCATGAAGGGGAAACGTTCCGGCCGATGATTTTGGGCGCCGCGCCCTTGATTGCCGATGTTTTCGACGTTTATCCGACGGCGGGGAATTTTTTCACCGATGAGGACGTGCAAAGCCGGGCGGCGACGGCCGTCATCGGCAGCCGGGTGAAGGAAGAACTTTTCGGCGACGAGGAAGCGATCGGCGAGAAAATAAGAATCGGAGCGAATACTTTGAAGGTGGTCGGCGTTCTGCCTAAAAAAGGCCAGGTTCTTTTTTTCAATTTTGACGAAACGGTTGTCATTCCCCACACTTTCGCCCAGCAGTATATTTTCGGCGTCAAATATTTCAACCGGATAATCGTCCAAGTTGACGCCGAGGAAAATATCGACCGGACGGTTTACGACATCGAGGCCACATTGCGGGGGCTTCACAACATTACCAATCCCGATGACGACGATTTTTTTGTCGGCACTCAAGCCGAGATTGTGGCGACGGTGAAGTCGGTGACCGGCGCCCTCACTTTATTTCTCGCCTCGGTTGCCGCCATATCGCTCCTCGTCGGCGGCATCGGCATCATGAACATCATGCTCGTTTCTATCGCCGAGCGGACGCAGGAAATCGGTTTGCGCAAGGCAATTGGGGCGACCCGGCGCGATATTCTTTCACAATTTCTTTTTGAAGCGGTGACCTTAACGACCTTCGGCGGCCTTATCGGCATCCTCGTCGGCATTCTCTTGCTTTTCGGAATCACTTTTGCTCTTGCGAGTTTCGTGAGCGCCAAATGGCAGTTTGTTTTTCCGGTTGACGCCGCCGTCGCGGGAGTGGTCGTTTCCTTCCTGGTTGGCGCCGTTTTCGGGCTCTACCCGGCCCGGGCGGCCGCCCGCAAAGACCCCATCGAGGCCCTGCAGTACGAATAATATGGACCCGAAACAAACGTTAAAAATCGCTCTCCGGGGCATCCTTGCTCACAAATCCCGGTCGGTTCTCACCGTCCTGGGCATCGTGATAGGAATCGTATCCATCGTCTTCATCGTTTCGGTCGGCGACGGCGTGAAAGGACTCATTACCGACGAAATCACTTCGCTCGGGGCGGACATCGTTTGGATTGAGCCGGGTCGGGAGCCGCAGGGTCCGACCGATTTTGCGACAACCGCTTTCTCGAACACTCTGAAGGACCGGGATTTGGAAGCGCTTAAGAAAAAAAGCAACGTGCCGTTCGTCGTCGAGGTTGCGCCGGCTCTTTCCGTTCCCGGTAGCGTATCTTACGAGGGCGAAACCTACCGGCCCTTCATCATCGGTTTCTCCGGGGAGTTCATGGGCCGGGTTTTCAACATTTATCCCGAGGAGGGAGTTTATTTTGACGAGACGGCCATCAGAAACCGCGAGAAAGTGGTGGTGATTGGCGCAAAAGTCCGGGACGAGCTTTTCGGCGAGTCGGATGCGCTCGGCAAGAACATCCGAATCAAAAACGACAGTTTTCGGGTGGTGGGCGTCTTGCCCGACGAAGGCCAGATATTTTTCTTCGATTTGGGCGATATGGTCGTCGTTCCGTACTCGACGGCCCGGGTTTATCTTCTGGGTATCGACTACTACAACGAGATGTGGGTGCGGGTTCAAAGCCCCGAGCTGGTTAGGGCGGCCGTCGAAGACATCAAAGCCACCCTGCGGGAAATGCACGGTATCACCGATCCGGAGAAAGACGACTTTTACGTTATGACCCAGGACAGCATGCTTGAGCAGGTTTCCGGCATCGTAAACATCCTGACCGTCGCCCTGTCCTTCATCGTCGCCATCGCTCTTTTGGTCGGCGGGGTCGGGGTGATGAACATCATGCTTGTTTCCGTTACCGAGCGGACGCGGGAAATCGGTCTGCGGAAAGCGGTCGGGGCGACGAACGGGGATATTTTAAACCAGTTTCTTCTGGAGGCGGTCACCCTTACCGTTTTGGGCGGCATAATCGGGGTTATCCTCGGCGCTCTTCTTTCTTTTGCCGCCGTTTTCGCGGCCGGGCAGATTTTAAACCTCGACCTTTCTTTCGTTTTTCCCGCGAAAGCCGCTCTCTTGAGCTTCGGCTCGGCGGCTCTAATCGGGCTTGTTTTCGGCATTTATCCGGCCCGGGCGGCCGCCCGCAAAGACCCCATTGAAGCCCTGCGGTACGAATAACGGGTTATGCTATAATAAAGGAAACTAATTCAAAGGTCGGTATCATCAACAACCATATATGAAGGTTTTACACAAAATCGCGTTGGTTCTTCTCATTATCGGAGGTTTGAACTGGCTCTTGACCGCTTTCGGTTGGAACGTTGTCGCTTACCTGGGTGATGTAGTGGCAAAGATCGTCTATGTTTTAGTCGGTCTCTCCGCTATCTTCGAAATTTTCACCCACGGTAAAAACTGCAGGTATTGCGTGAAGGGAGGAACGACGCCGTCAATGTAAACAACCGGACTATTTTCCGGAAATCCCGCCCCTCCATAGAGGGGCGGGATTGTTTTTGTCGGTTTGACGTTAAGGTTAATTTGTGTTACGCTTACTTAGCACTATGGAAACGGCGGTTTTAGTGAAGATGCCGTTTCCGACCAACTCCCACGGCAATCCCACAGGAAGGAGGGAGAGTCTATGACAAGCTCGGAGTTGAGAAGTTTCTGGCGGGAACTCATCGAGCTCCTCGCGAAGCTGAGCAACCTCTATGGGTCGCCTCCTTCGGACGAGGAGATCCTTCGTCTCCAGCGGAACATTCCCGCAACCGAGGAGGCGGTTCTAGGTGAGTTCGTGCGGCTCTTCCAGGAGAAGGGCTGCTTAACCCGGAAGAGCCTCCTCCGGATTGCCGGCAGGGAGAATCACGAATTCGCCGAGGAGGCGAGGAGAGCTCTCACCGTCGGTAATGAGCCGGAGTTCCAACTTCGGTGAGGGTGCCGCGAGCGGGAGCTCACGCGAGAGAGCCCGGCGCACACACGTGCCCCGGGCTCCTCACTTTTTACATACTTCAAAAACCAAAACCCCGCCCCTCCATGGAGGGGCGGGGTTGGTTATTTCGGTTTAGTAACGACCGAAGTTCCTTCTGGGAGGACGATTTTCTCTGAAGCAGTCGCGGCACATTACCTGACCGACCCGATTCGGGTCCGGCTCGAAGGGTAACTCGGTGATTTCCTTGCCGCACTTCGAGCAGGTCCAACTGCCTTTATACATCTTTCGCTGGAATCCGCCTCCGTTATCTTGAAACGCCATTTGCTTGTTTATTTTTGACCTTTCTCACGAGATTCAATTTTCTTAAATCCGTTCAATAAGGTTAGCCAAGACGGGGGATTTGTCAAGCATTGCGTGGAAGACATTGACAGAATCTTTAAAAACGTTTATTTTAAAGCAAGCTCTTGGCCAGTTTTTGTTTTACCCATCAACCCCGGTTCTCGGAACCGGAAGGGAGAAGGTATCGTCATGATGAGGAAGTTCGGGTTCCCGGCGTGGCTCCAAGCTGCCGGAATCGTCGGCATTTTGTGCTTCGTGATCGCGATCTGGATCACGGCGGTCACCGAGTCAGTGGCGCCGACGGTCGACGCGGAGCCGGTCTACGCTGCTCCGCCCGCCGACACGGCTGGTCTCGCCCGGCTCGCAATTCTCTGTCAGGGGCGGGCCCGCCTCGACCGGATGGTCGAGGCAACCAACCAGCTCATCGCGGAGAGCAGGAATCCGCCGGCGTACAGGCCGACGGTCTCCGAAGCTTTCGCGGATGTCGAGCGGCAGAAACTCGCGAAGGAGTTTCTCGCCGTCCTCTCTATGCCGCAAGCCGTTCGTGTTCGAGCCGAACCATGCTTGCGGTATGAGCAAGGCGAGGAGATCTATCTGTACCTCGACGACAACCTCGCCGTGGAAGCCGAGATCCGGTATCTTCTCCGGACCGCCAACGCGACCTTGGAGGACATCGGCGTGACGGAGGAAGGACTCCGGGAGATCCTCCGTATCGGTTTGAAGGCGGAGGTCCACGAAGCGTGGCGGCGGTACGTCCTCGAC
>CAZUMB010000020.1:0-9802 GCA_964621575.1 uncultured Candidatus Saccharibacteria bacterium | reverse complement strand
TATGAAATTTCCGTCCCTCTCGAGGCGGAGGTAAAAACGGGCAAAAATTTAGGCGAATTAGATGCCAAGTAAAAACGGACAATTTTTCGGGAATCTGGGCAACTATCTTAGGGATCCTCAAATTCTTTCGCTTTTCGTCGTTTTTATTCTTACCGTCGCGGTTTTCGGGATAAACTTCTATTTTGCGCCGACACCCCTCGCCGTCGTTGTCTTTATCGTCTTCATTGCGGTTGCCTCGGTTGTAACAAATGCCTACCTGAAACTCGCGAAACTCAGCCGGGAAATGGACGCTAAAAACGCCGAATTCCAGGCGGCCACCCAAAACCTCAAAGACGGCATAATTATCTACGACTCCGATTTTAAAATCCTCAACCTAAACCGGGCCGCCGAGGAGATCGCCGAAATCCGGGCCAACGACGTGGTCGGAAAGAAAATAACGCCCCAATCTGTCAGAGATCCGAAACTCGGAATCATCGTCCAAATTCTTTTCCCGACGCTCGCCCCCACCGCTACCGACATTTCGAGGGATTCCTGGCCTCAGGTGGTGCGAATTGAAACAGCAAACCCCCCTTTAAAGCTCCACACCGTTCTCAATCGACTCGTCGACGACCGCAAAAGAACCGTCGGCTTCATAAAGGTGGTCCGCGACGAAACCCGCGAACGGGAAATCGTCAAATCAAAGGGGGAATTCGTTTCGGTCGCCGCCCACCAACTTCGCACGCCGCTTACCGCTCTTAATTGGTCGCTCGAGGATTTGGGTAGCGGTCTTGGCGACCGGTCGGAATTACAAGAGAAGCTGAAGGTGAGTCGGGACCTCACCGCCCGGATGATAAAAATCGTAAATGACCTTCTTGATGCGGCAAAGATTGAAGAAGGCAAATTCGGCTATAAATTCGAGGACACGGAACTTACCCAGTTCGTAAGTCAAATAATCTCGCAGGTAAAACCAATCGCCGCCGAGTATGGCGTTGCCGTCCGGCTTGACGAGCGGGGGCAAAAATACGGCGTGAGAATCGACGAAAACCGCCTCGGTGTAGTTCTCACTAATCTTCTCGATAACGCAATAAGGTATAACACCAAAGGCGGCAGCGTCACCGTCTCACTGGAAGAAGTCAGGAACCAGGGAGCCTCTTTCGTCAGGGTCTCGGTTGCGGATACCGGTATCGGCATCCCGGAAGAGGACCTCGGCCACCTCTTCGAAAAATTCCACCGGAGCCAAAACGCGATTCAGGCAGAGCCGAACGGCAGCGGTTTGGGACTCTACATCGCTAAAAACATCGTCAAACGCCACGGCGGGGAAATCGGCGTTGAATCCGCCTTGGGAAGAGGAACGACGTTTTGGTTTGTTCTCCCCCTTGATAAGACCCTCGTACCGGAAAAGGGGATGGTCTACGAGGAATGATTGATGAAATTACGAAATCTTACGAATTTACGAAAAAACGGCATTTTGCACTTTCGTATTTTTTTGTACTTTCGTAAGAAAATTTCGCATGAGCGGGCACAATAAATGGAAACAAATAAAAGAGAAAAAAGGTGTTCTTGATAAAAAACGGGGCGCTCTTTTTTCCAAGCTCCTGAAAGCGATTACAATCGCGGCCCGCGACGGCGAGAAACCGGAATTCAATCCCCGTCTCAAGGCGGCCCTTGAACGGGCAAAACAGGCAAACGTTCCCCAAGAGAACATTGAAAGAGCCGTTAAGAAAGTCCGCGACCGCGCCGAGAATCTCGAAGAAATTTTAATCGAGGCCTATGGACCGGGCGGCACCGCCATTATTGTCGAGGCGATCACGGACAGCAAAAACAGGACGATTCAGGAAATAAAATTAGTGCTTAAAGAACGCGGCGGGCGGATTGCCGAGCCGGGAGCGACAGCCTGGGCGTTTGAAACGGCGCCGGACGGCGGCAGACGGCCGAAGTTTAAACAGGAACTCAAGGGAGAAGATAAGGAAAAATTAGCAAAACTCATCGAAGAACTCGAGGGCCAGGAAGACGTCCAAAAAATCTGGACCAATCTTTAGAAATTAGAGATTAGAAATTACATTTATGGTTATTCTGGGCATCGATCCCGGCACAACGAGAATCGGCTACGGCGTCATAAGGAAAAACGGCGGCGTCTTGGAATATCTGGAGAGCGGCCTCATTGAGCCGCCGGTCGCAAGCCACGGCGAGAAACTCGCCGCTCTGGAAGAAAAAATCAAAACCGTTATCCGAAAAACGGCGCCCGCAAAAATCGGCCTCGAAAAACTTTATTTCGCGAAAAACAAGAAAACAGCCATTGCCGTCGCCGAGGCGCGGGGGGTTATTTTGAACACGATTATAAAAACCGGCATCCCGCTCCTTGAAGTCGGCCCGAATGAAGTAAAGTTCGCCGTTACCGGCGACGGTCGGGCCCCGAAAGAGGCGGTCGCTAAAATGGTCAATTATTTCCTCAAAATCAAGCCGAAAAAGATGACCGACGACGTAAGCGATGCTCTCGCCATCGCCATTGCAGTAAGTAATAAAAAGGGGGGTTGACACCTTAGAGCTCTCGGCTATACTTCTCTAAACATAAAAAGCCGGTTCGGCTAAAAGGTCGTATCTAAGGTTTAATTTATGGCTATTCTCGACGAAAAAATCATCGGCGTGAGAGCAGAGGAAGACGGCGAGGATGTGGGTGACGAAACAAATAATGATGATAGCGGTCCCGGCGATGATGGAGAAGAAGACGACGACGAAAACTTAGAATACTAAACTTGACAATTTGAAGCCCCGCTCCGGTCCGTAACAGGCGGGGTTTTTGTTAGAATAAAGAAGTGGCTAAAAGTAAAAAATTAAAAAAACGGCGCGGTATAATTTACGGGAAACACGTTTTCCTCTCGGTCTTGCTCGTTGCCGCCGTTCTCGGGATTCTCGTCTTCGCCGCTCTCGGCGTCTATGTCACCGCCATGATGAAAGACCTGCCCTCGCCGGAACAGTTCGGCGAGAGAAGGATTAGCCAATCCACGAAAATATATGACCGAACCGGCGAAGTGCTCCTTTACGAAATTCACGGCGAAGAAAAAAGAACGGTCGTGCCTTTTGAAGAAATCCCCGAGTTTTTGAAGGAAGCGACGCTTGCCGCCGAGGACGCCAATTTTTACAACCAACCGGCTTTTAACTTGAAGGGGATTATCCGGGCTTTCATCGTTAATTTGAGGGAGAGGAGAATCAGCCAGGGCGGTTCAACCATCACCCAGCAGCTCGCGAGAAGCGCTTTCCTTTCCACCGAGAAGACCATTACCCGGAAGGTAAAAGAGCTGATACTCGCCATCGAACTGGAGTCCGAATATTCCAAAGACGAAATTTTCGCTCTTTATCTCAACCAAATTCCTTACGGTTCGAACGCTTACGGCGTCGAGGCGGCAAGCCAAACTTATTTCAATAAATCGGCTCGCGATCTCTCGCCGATGGAATCGGCCATCGTCGCGAGCCTCCCTCAAGCGCCGAGTTATTACTCGCCTTGGGGCAGTCATACCGAGGACCTGTTCAAACGGGTTGACTATGTCCTGGATAGAATGATTGAGTTGGGTTATATCTCGGAGGAAGAAAAAGACGAGATAAGAGCGGACGGAGTCATTTTTGCGCCGCCTTCCCTCGGTAAAATAAACGCCCCTCATTTTTCGCTGGCGGTTAAGGACTACCTCGTGAACCGCTACGGCGAAGAAGAGGCGATAAACGGCGGCCTTAAGGTCATAACGACGCTCGACTGGGAAATCCAGCAGGCAGCCGAGACCGCCGTTTTAAACGGCGCCGAAAGAAACGAGGAACTCTACGGCGGTAAGAACGCGGCTCTGGTCGCCGAAGACCCGAAGACGGGCCAAATTCTCGCTCTGGTCGGCTCCCGCGACTGGTATGACATCGAGAATGAAGGAAATTTTAACGTTGCCATTCAGGGACTGCGCCAGCCCGGCAGCGCCTTAAAGCCCTTTGTTTATCTTACGGCTTTCGCGAAAGGTTATCAGCCGAAAAGCGTCATTTTTGACGTTCCGACTGAATTTGCCGCCCAAAACCCCGACTGCCCGGCCGTCGTTAACTTCGGGAATGAAAACGACGAGTGTTTCCACCCTCGGAACTTCGACGACGCTTTCCGGGGACCCGTCCCGTTTGAGCAGGGCCTCGCCCACTCAATAAACGTCCCTTCGGTTAAGGTCCTCTACCTCGCCGGCTTCGACGACGTCCTCTCGACTGTCGAGAGTTTTGGTATAAATACCTTGAAAGAAAGGGGGCGTTACGGACTCTCTTTGGTTTTAGGCGGCGGCGAAGTGAAATTAATCGAGTTGGTGAGAGCTTATTCAACTCTTGCCGAAGAGGGGGTAAAGCACGAGCAGAGTTTGGTTCTCCGGGTGGAAAACGAAAAGGGTAAAGTACTTGAAGAGTGGACCGACAAGGGCGAAAGGGTCTTTGAGCCCCAATATGCGAGAATGGTAAACCAAATCCTTTCCGATGCAGAGTTGAGAAGCGGGCTTTTCCAAAACAGTTTGGGGCTTACCGTCTTCCCGGGAAGAGAGGTGGCTTTAAAAACCGGAACCACCAACGATTATCGCGATGCTTGGGCAATGGGCTACACTCCGTCGCTTGCGGTCGGTGTTTGGGCCGGCAATAACGACAACTCGCCGATGCAAAGAAGGGGCTCGAGCATTCTCGCGGCGGTCCCTATTTGGAGTGAGTTTATGAATGCGGTTTTGGGCGGGTTTCCCGCGGAGACGTTCACAAGACCGGTAACGGAAACGCTTCCCCCAAAACCGATGTTAAACGGTCTCTCAACTTACACAGCCGTCGTAAACGGCGTCTCTTCCCCTCAAATCCATTCCATCCTCTACTACGCGGACAAGGATGACCCTCTCGGATTAAAACCGCAGAGTCCCGATGAAGACCCACAGTTTTATAATTGGGAAGCCGCCGTCGTTGAATGGGCTAAAACCAACGTCGCCAATTTCTACGTTTTCAACCAAGTCCTTCCTTCAAACGTCGGTTTTGAGGACTACGCTTTTTCTTCGGGCCTTGTATCCATAAACAATATTTCACCTGTCAACGGTTCCTTTGTCGGAATTCCTTTAAGGGTAGCCGCCGAAATAAGGGCCGAAAACGGACTCGCTCGCGTAGAACTTTATTTAAACGGCCGGTTTGCGAACGCCGCGAACGCGAGCGGCAGGCTTTATGCTTACCAGTATTATCTCCTCGGACCGCTTGAAGCTCAAAACCTCATCGAAATAAAGGCGTTCGATGTTTTGGGAAATCGAAGCTCTGTTTCAACGATAGTTTTCTCCCGATAGCGTCCCGGCGACTTTAGGACTTTATCGGCATCGCAATGTAGAGTAAAAGGGGCTCGTTTGGGTTCTTGAGAGCAACGGCGCGGTCGGGACTGTTTACACCGAGAATAATTTCCTCGCCCTTGTATACCTTTAAGCCGTCCATTAGGTAACGCCAGTTGAAGTTTATTTTAAATTTATTACCTTTTAGTTTTATCGGAAGCCGGTAGTGGTTCTCCCCAAGCGAAGCGTCGCTTGAGTAAACCTCCAGAAATTTCCCGTTGTCGCCCACCGCCAAAGAAACGTCGTTGGCTCGACCGGCAAATACCCTTGCTAATTTTATGGCATTCATCATTTCTTCCCGGTTGAAAGAAATTTCGTTTTTCGTTTCCCGCGGGACTATGGCTTGGTAATCGGGGAATTTCCCGTCGACAAGCCGGGATATCACGCGGCTCGTTCCTATCTCAAAAAGGATTTGGTTTTGATCAATGAATATTTCCGCACTTCCTTCCCTTTCGGCGTTTAAGATTCGCAAAACCTCGGTTGCGGTTTTTAAGGGAATTATTACCGCCGTTTCCTTCATATTTGAGTGGATTTGATCGGGATTAATGGTCACCTCGGCGAGGCGAAAACTGTCGGTGGCAACAAGGGTCGTTTTGTTACCGCTCAAATTAAGGAGAATGCCGCTTATTTCCGGCCTAATGTCGGAAAATTGAGCTGCGACAATCGTGTTCGCCAGCGCTTCCCTTAAGGGTTCTACGCTGGTTTTTAAGGAGTTTTTTTTGTTTTGGACGTCGGGAATAATCGGAAAATCCTTGGGGTCTTGAGTGAGAACGGACGCCTCATAATTGTCGGTTACGACCTTAAGATTTCCGCTTTTCTCCTCGAGAGTAATTCGCTCGGTGTTAAGGTTTTTAACGACGCTACTAAAGACCTGGAACGGGACCGTGACCGCTCCGGCCTCTATTATTTTCCCCGAAACCGTCCTTTTTGCAGCTAACTCGAGGTTGGTTGAGGCAATAACAATCTCACCCCCTTCTGTCCCCAAAAAAGTGTTTTTCAAAATCGGCAAATTGGTGTCATTACCCACCGCCCCTTCAACAATATTTAGGGCCTCTACTAAGTTAGTTTTTAGTATTATTAATTTCATTAGAAGTAGTAGTAGTAGTAGTTTGTGTTGATAAGAGGATAACCCGGAATTTACTAATTACTAATTACTAATTTCTAAAAGGTGGGGTGGGAAAAGCTGTTAATCAAATGAAATTGGCTGTGAGTTATTAGGAATTAGAAATTAGATATTAGAAATTTTCAGCAATTTATCCTCCGTTTTTAAACACCTTTTCCTTAATAAGGATGACCTTTTGATTGAGATTGGGATTTTGATTAATGTCTCTGGCTATTTTCTCGCAGGCATGAATTGCCGTTGTGTGATCCCTATTCCCTAATTTTTCCCCAATGTGGGGGTAGGAAAGCTTCATAACGTCCCGAAGAAGATACATACAAACCTGTCTCGGTTCGACAACCTCACTTTTCCTACTCCGACCAGTGAGGTCGCTCGGCGAGATTTCAAAAAACTCCGCCACCGCCTTGATGATTGAATTGACGGTAATATTTTTCGAGGAGACCTGGGTTGCTTCGCTTATAATTTCATCAAGTTTTTTAGAATCGATTTTTTCGCCCTTGTACTGCTCGTAAAAAACAACTTTGTTAAGAACGCCTTCGAGCTCCCTTATATTTTTTTGAACCTTAGCGGCAATGGCTTCCAGGGTTTTTTCCGGAAGAACCCAGCTCTGTTCCTGGATTTTGGCTTTTAAAATAGCAAGCCGCATTTCGTAGTCCGGATAGCTGATATCAGCGGTCATTCCTCCCTCAAAACGCGACCTTAACCTCTCTTCCAGGGTGGGGATAGCCGCCGGCGGGCGGTCGGAAGAGATGATAATTTGCTTATTGTTTTCGTGAAGGACGTTAAAAGTGTAGAAAAATTCTTGTTCGGTTGAGGCCTTCCCGCCGATAAACTGGATATCGTCGATTATAAGAACATCGACGTCCCGATACTTTCTTTTCATGTCTTCCGTCCGCCTGTTTCTTATCGACCAAACAACGTCATTTATGAATTTTTCCGACGTCACGTAGAGAACGTTGGTTTTTCTTTCGTAGATCTTCAAGATTTCGTTGCCGGCCGCCTGAATGATATGGGTTTTTCCCAACCCCACTCCGCCGTAAATGAAGAGAGGGTTGTATTTTTTCCCGACGTCTTTAATCACCGCTTGGATGGCAGCGCAAGCGAGTTCATTGGAAGAGCCGACAACGAACGAGTCCAAGGTATAGCGGGGATTTAAGTTGGTCTTCGGGTCAATTTTAAGTTCCATTAAGCTTTGCTGCGGGTCGACAATTTGTTTTGCCGTTTTTATTCTTTTCTGAATCAGCTGCTCGCCGGCCTGGTTTTGGCTCACGACAACATAATCGATATGTTTAATTGAACCGTCGATATTTCTCAGAGAACCAAGGATGATTTTATGGTATCGGTTTTTAACCCACTCCTTGGCGAAGTTATTGGGAAGCCCAACGAGAGCAGTACCGTCCTTTTCGTTTTTATTGAGGAGTTGACTTTGTTTGAGCCAGGTTAGAAAATTAGGTCTCGAGATTTGGAGTTCAATTTCACCCAAAACAGTTTTCCAAGTTTCTTTGTGGTCCATAGCGGTAGTTATAATGATAGACAAAAAGAAGCCATCCGCAATATTGAACAAAAACCTCAAATGTGTTTTAATTGTGGATAGCGAGTGGATAGATGATTGAGACAAAATTCGTGTCATTCGCATCCATTCATAGATTCGCATTACCTCCAAGCCGCTTGGTCATAACGCGAATGACGCGAATCTATGCGAATGACGCGAATGGTTGTATGATTTTTAAACAAGTCCATGCCCAAAAGAACCTACCAGCCGAAAAAAAAGAAAAGAAAAAGAAGCCACGGTTTTTTGAAGCGAAGGAGAACGGCCGGCGGGCGAGCGGTTTTAAAACGCCGCATGAGAAGGGGGAGGAAAAGGATTTCTCCCTAAATTACCGGATGGCTTTCTTCGTTATAAAAAAAGTCCTCAGCCAGCCGAGGACTTTAAGAGTGATTGTCGGCAAGAACGTCGCAAAGAAGGCCGTTGCAAGGAATCTCCTAAAAAGGAGAATAAAGACCATTGTCCGGCCTATTCTTACTAAGTCCAAGGCCGGTTTTGTTATTATTGTAAAGTCCGGCGCCGCCGATCTGACTTTTACTGAACTTCGAAAAGAAGTCATTCGGGCGGTAAAATAAAAAAACAGTAATGGCAGGAATCTTTAATAATTTCATTTACGAACCGTTGCTCTCGGTTTTGGTTTTTATTTATCAAAACCTCGCTTTCGGCGACCTGGGTATTTCAATAATAATTCTCACACTCTTCGTTAGGGTCGTTCTTTTCCCGATTTTTTGGAAAAGTGCCAAGGACCAGGCGTTGATGGCCCGTCTCCAGCCGCACATCAAGAAGATTCAACTTGACCACAAGGACAACCGTGAAGAGCAGGCGAAACGGCTTATGGCTCTCTACCGCGAACACCGCCTAAATCCTTTCGCCGGATTTTTTCTCCTTCTTCTCCAGTTGCCGATTCTTTTCGCTCTCTACCGGATTTTTCTCCACGAGATTACGGCGGACGTCTTCGGTAGTTTGTCTTTTTTAAACATTCTCGACCTTAGTGAGAGAAGCATCGTTTTGGCCGTTGTTGCCGCCGCTCTGCAGTATTTCCAGACAAAGTTGAGCTTGCCCCGGAAGAGTAAGAGCAAGGAAGAAGGGTTCCTCGCTCAAGTCGCCGGGGCGGGCCGGATGATGGCCGTAATCGGGCCGGTCATCACCTTCGCCATTCTTATGAATTTCCCAGCCGCCCTCGGTCTTTACTGGACGACGTCGGTGTTGTTTTCTTTAGGCCAGCAGGTTATTATAAACAGGAAATTACCGAGATTTGAAAATGACGGGGAACACAGTGGAAAAAACCAAGAATATGCTTGAATTAATGGGTTTTAACCGGGCTCGGGTTGATTTTGACGAAGAACACTCCAAAGTATCAATTTTCATCGATGACGAGGTAATTGAACCGAGAGTGGCGGTTGCTCTCCCGGCCATCGAGCATGTCCTGAATCTGATGTGCAAGAAAGAAAAAGCGCTGGTCGTCGACCTGAATTACTACCGCAAAGAGCGGGAGCGCCTGATAGCCGAACTTGCCCGGGCGGCGGCGAAAAAGGCCGCCATCACCAAAGAGGAGGTTGAACTGCCGCCAATGAACGCCTACGAGCGGCGCCTCGTTCACGTGGAAATCGCTACTCACCCCGAGTTGAAAACCGAAAGCGCGGGCGTCGGCAAGGAACGCCGCGTCGTGATCAAGCACTTATCGCTTTCCTAAAAAGCCATCTCGTAAAGATAGCCGTCGTAGCGGTTTATGAAGTAGATTTTATCCCCCGAAACGCGGGGATTTTTTGCGTCAATCGCCGGAACGGCAGCGGTGTTGCTTTTTAT
>CAZUMB010000019.1:0-9855 GCA_964621575.1 uncultured Candidatus Saccharibacteria bacterium | reverse complement strand
CTAAAGGATTTCTCCTTGAAAGGACCGATGACGGCGAGGTTTAGCCCTTCGTTTTTGAAAAGGTCGTTTGCCGCCTTCTTTATTTCGCCGGGCGTAACCGCCTTGATTTTGGCGGCCAGTTCCTCGGGGGTTAAAAGCGGCAATTTCTGGATTTCCTGAAGAGCGTAATAAAAAGCGAGTTCATCGGAGGTTTCGAGCGAAAGGAAAAGCTGACCGATTAAATGTTCCTTCGCCCGGGCAAGTTCTTTCTCGCCGACTTCTTCGTCCCGGAAACGGGCGAATTCCTCGAGCGCCGTTTCGATAACCGTTTCAATCTTAGCGTGATCAACACCGGCCGTCATCGCCACCAAGCCGTGGTCGGAATAAAGGTCGCTGCCGGCCCGGACGTAATAAGCGGCTCCTAAATCCTCCCGGATCCTCTGGAAAAGCCGGGACGACATGCCCCCGCCCAAAATGTCGGCAAGAACGTCGAGGGCGTAACGCCGCTCGTCAAAAACATCGAAAGCCCGGAAGCCCATGACGAGATGGGTTTGGTCGGAATCCTTATGTTTTATGAGTTCGGCCGGTTTTGCCTGCTCTTCCCGAACCGGCACTTTCGGCGACTTTTCCCCTTCGGAAATCGAGGCGAAACACTCCTTAATTTTGCCGTCAATGTCTTTCCCTCCAAACCCGCCGGCAACGACGACCGTCGTCGCCCGACCGACGTAGTGGGCGCTGCGGTACTTTATGAAATCGTCGCGAGTAAGCCGCCGAACCACTTCTTTCCGGCCGGCGATGTCCCAACCGGCCGGCTGGTCGCCGTAGACAAGCTGCATGAAAAATTCCTGAACCCGCCGCTGGGGCGTATCTTCATACATGTTTATCTCCTCGATGATTACTCCCCGTTCTTTCTCGATTTCTTCCTCGGCAAAAACGGGATTCAAGTACATGTCGGCGATGACGTCGAGCACTTTATCAAACGACTCGTTGCGGGCCTTAACATAGTAGGAAGTCATCTCCTGAGCGGTGAAGGCATTGTAGCTCGCCCCCATCTCATCGAGTTCGGAAGAAATATCAATCGGCCGCGGCCTCTTTTTCGTTCCTTTGAAACACATGTGTTCCAGGAAATGGGAGAGACCGTTTATGTCTTTGGTTTCGTATTTGGAGCCGGCTTCGACGGAAACGGCGACGGTGGTGGCGAAGCTGTCGGCCTTCGGCGCCAAAATGAGCCGGATGCCGTTCGGAAAAACTTTTCGTTGGAAACTCATAGTGCGGATGGGACTAATAGGATTTATAAGTTTAACAGGTCCCGCAAATAATCCCCCAATTCTTTGATTTTCACTCTTTTCTGTTTCATCGTATCGCGGTCGCGGACGGTAACGTCTTTTTTCTCCAAACTGTCGAAATCGACGGTGACGCAGTAAGGTGTGCCGATTTCGTCCTGGCTGTAGTAGCGCTTGCCGATGTTCCCCCGGTCATCCCAGGCAACGGCGAAATCATCTCTTAAATCCTCGTAAATTTTTCTCGCGGCTTTTACAAGTTCGGGCTTGTTGGCAAGGAGCGGGAAAACGGCGGTTTTGTAAGGCGCAAGTTGCGGCTTGAGCTTCAGAACAATCCGGCCTGCCCCGTTGGAAGCCGAAGGCTTTCCTTCGGGGTCTTTGTCTTCGGCGTAGGCCTCGCAGAGAAGAGCGAGCATTATCCGTTCCACCCCGGCCGACGGTTCAATAACATAGGGCACGAAACGTTCCTTGGTTTCTTCGTCGTAGTAATCCAGACCGTGGGTTTTCAAGTCAAAGTCGCCGCGGTTTGCGATGCCCTCTATCTCGTCCCAGCCGAAAGGAAACTGATACTCAACATCAATCGTCGCCTTGGAATAGTGGGCTCTCTCTTCGGGCGATTGCTCGCGAGGTCTTATGTTTTTCAAGCCTATATTCTTGTACCAATCTTGTCTCGCTTTAACCCAGTTTTTAAAGGCCTTGTCGGCGTCTTCCGGCCGGACGAAATACTCCACTTCCATCTGTTCGAACTCACGAGTACGGAAAACAAAATTCCGCGGCGCAATTTCATTCCGGAAAGCCCGGCCGATTTGAGCAATGCCGAAAGGTATTTTAAGATGCGCGGCATCCAGAACATTTTTGAAGTTCGTAAAAATTCCTTGAGCGGTTTCCGGTCGAAGGTAAGAGGTTGTCGTCTCCTCGCCGGCACCGACGGAAGTTTTAAACATCGTATTGAAACGCCCTCCGCCTTCCAGCGGGTCGGAAAACCCGGCAACATGTCCCGAGGCCTCCCAAACTTTCGGGTTCATTATCGTCGCCGAGCTCAAACCTACGACGTCATCGCGTCTTTGAACGACTTCCCGCCACCAGGATTGCTTGATGTTGAACTTGAGCTCGTTCCCCAGGTGACCGAAGTCGTAAAAACCGGCGAAACCGCCGTAAATTTCCGAACCGGGATAAACGAATCCCCTTCTTTTGGCAAGCGCTACTATTTTCTCAAGTGTCGTCATCCTATTGGTCCTATAGGTCTTATTGGTCTTATCACGGCTGAACGCGGCCGCCGTTCTGGCCTACCGTTACATCATCGGGCAAAGAAGTGGTTAAGGCAACATCCGAGGCGGTAAACTCCTCGCCGGTAAAGTCGTCGGCGGCCGTTATGACCGTCGCCGAAAGCAGTCCCTGAAAATTGCCCAAATCCGAGGAAGCGGGCGTCGCCCTAATCTGAAAAACGGCGGCAAGGGGCTCATCCAAAACCCCCTTGGTCGCCCTTACCTCGTCTATTTCCCAGGAAACTTCCCTCGTTTCCTCGTCGTAGAGGGGAATGGTTTCGATATTGCTTTTTACGACTCCGGTCCAGGCGACGCTCTCGGGCAGGTAGGC
Source organism: uncultured Candidatus Saccharibacteria bacterium (assembly GCA_964621575.1). Classification (GTDB taxonomy): domain Bacteria; phylum Patescibacteriota; class Minisyncoccia; order UBA6257; family GWB1-50-10; genus CAZGHF01. Next base: position 7,000 of record CAZUMB010000019.1, on the reverse strand, counting down.
CCGCACATAAACGTTGCTCATGTCTGTCGCGTAATTAGTGATAAACCAGTGAACGGTGTACTCCGTCGGCTGCCCCGCTTTGGGCGGCATCGGTCCCGCGTTCACTATCTTCGAGAGAGCATCGCGATAAAAAGCCCGGGCATCAACCTGAATGAGGCCGGCCACCTTCGTTTCCAAACTCGCCTCGGCTCTTGTCTCGGAAGCGGAAAGATAATAAGGAACCGAAGGGGAGATAAACTCAACCTCGGCCCGAACGGAAAAATTCTTGTCGTTCAAACGGCTGATCGGAAACCGGTCTTTGAGTTTTATCTCGAAACCGACCTCGCCGGAGGCGCCGGCATCAACGAGCCGCAGCGCCGGAATATTCGAAACGTCCCAAGTCACGGCGTGAGCCGCCTGATTCGTCTTGCCATTCGAGGTAAGAACGGTGAAATCATAGAGATCACCGAAAAGCTCCGCTTTTATCACGACGTCGGTTAAGGCGATGCCGCTCAAATTTTCGTACCGGACGGTATAAGCCAGCCGGTCACCGATTCTCGCCACATAATCGCTCCGGCGGTTGACTTGAAGGTCAAGGCCGACCGGCGACGGAGAAACGGCAAGTTCAACCTGCTCCTCCGCTATCGGGAAATCTTCACCTAAAAATCTCGCGCTGAAGACAACGGGCAGGATAAACGGACCGCCGCCCTCGAGCGTACCCCTTACCGCGAGCTTCCCGCTTGAACCGCTCCGCAGTTCGCCAAGCCGCCAGTAATTGTTGAGAGAGTCGGGAGTCAAGCTCGCGCTTGAAAACTTGAAAGCAGACGGATATTTCAGCTCTAAAACTCCTTCCGGCAAGTCGAAAGCAGAGCCGTTTTTATACTCGATGTCGAGCTCAAAGACCGAACCGGGTAAAATCTGTTCCGGTTTTTGAACCGTTATTTTCACGGCCGAACCGCTGATCTTGGTTTTCCAGGTCGTCTTCGTTTCAAAACTGTTCTGATGGGAAGAAAAATAAGAAAGGCCGAAAATGATTTCCGCTTCGCCGTCGCCGCCCGTCGCCAAAAAGCGGTAAGTTCGTTTGGCAAGACTCCCGCTCCCCAAATCACCGATCTGATCGGTGAAAATACCTTCCTCGCCCGGATTGCTTAAGTTTCTAACCCCTTCACTCAAAGAAAAGCTGAGCTCGGTGTCGCTTGAGAGCGAGTCGGTTTCGTTGCTGATACTTACGTTGACTTCGAAAGGGACGCCTCTCACGACTTCTTCCGGCCCGTCCACTTCGACGACGACTTTACTGCCCCCGCCGCCGAAAATATTTATGAAAAAGGCGGCGGTGCCGACGATGATAAGCAAACCAACTGCGGAGACGGCGATGACGAGTTTCTTGAACCAAGACGGCATAGCCGGTTCGGGAGCTTTTCTTTTCCTCTTTGTTGGTCTCTTGGTTTCGGTCATAGAACGGTCTTTTTATTATAAAGGAATCGCTTCGAATCGGCGGGTGGGCAACCCGTTAAAACACTGGCGGCAAAGAAAGACCTGGTCGGTCACCGAAAAATAGCCGACCTTGCGGCTCCCGCAGTTCTCGCACCTCGCAAAAAGAACGTCGTAGCCGAGAAGTTTCAGAAAAGTTTTTTTGTCCAAATTCGCTTTCTCCAAACCCCGGAGAAAGCCGTGCCACAACCTCAAGTCGGGAACGAGTTCCGGCAGAAGGGATTTCAATAAAAATAAAATCTCAAAAACAGCCGGGCTTTTGCCGAACCGTTTCTTCTGGAGAACATCGGCCAGAATAAATTTATTCTTCTCGACGAGGCGCGTTTCAATAAGATTTCCTTCTTCGAGGTGAGGCGAAAGCTTCGAAGTAAGCTTTCTTCCGCCGACGACCCTCGCTTCCAGCCGGCCGAAATCCCGAGTGTACAAATTAACAATCCGGTCTTCTAAACCGGCGGTTTTTTGCCCCAAAACGACAGCCTCGGTGAAATATTCCCTCATTAGAAGAGAATCAGGCCCCAGTACCCCTCCAAGCTCAGAAGCCCGCTCCCCAGGGTCGCTGCGGCAAGAGCCATTGCTAAAATCAGCCAGTCAATCTCGGCTTCCTTGGTGAACATCCGGCTCTTTCTGAAAAATACGAGAATAATCGCGAACTCAAAAGCGATGAAGACGGCGGCAAGCTGGGTCAGAAAACCCAAAACGATGGCAAGCCCCCCGACGTACTCAATGATGCCTCCAACGAGCGCCCAGAAAACACCGGGCCGGAAACCGACGCCTTCAAACCAGCCGCCGGTTTTTTTTAAACTCTTCAGTTTGGGCAAACCGTGACGCATTAAAATCAACCCTAAAACAACCCGCAACGCGAGGATCGCCCAGTTACCGAAAATCAAAAGAGGTTGAATCATATCTTTAGTAACTAGTAATCAGTAAATAGTAACTAGAACACACAAAACGACCTTTGAAATTGGCTATCTTACGATTATATTATAACAGTGATGAGAATACTGGCAATTGAAACTTCCTGCGATGAAACCGGCATCGCCCTTCTTGAAGCAAGCGGCGGTTTGAAATCACCGAAATTCAAGGTTTTGAAAAATCTCGTCTCCTCCCAAATCAAAGTCCACCGCCCTTTCGGCGGCGTCGTTCCCAATCTCGCCAAGCGCGAACACTTAAAAAATCTTCCGCTCTTGTTTGAAAATTTAAAATTGAAAATTGAAAATTACCGTAACAGCGATTTGTTAATCGCTGTTACGGTTGGCCCCGGGCTCGAGCCCGCCCTCTGGACCGGCGTCAACTTCGCCAGAGAAATCCGCCAAAAATTGAAAATTCAAAATTCAAAATTGAAAATTGTGGGAGTAAATCACCTCGAGGGCCATCTTTATAGTTTTCTATTATCTAAAAACTACAAACTAAAAACTAAAAACTTATTTCCCGCCATTCACCTTTTGGTTTCGGGCGGGCACACTATTCTCGTTTTAATGAAGTCGCTCACCGAGTGGAAAAAAATCGGCGAGACGCGGGATGATGCGGTCGGCGAGGCCTTCGATAAGGTTGCCCGGATGCTCGGCCTTCCCTACCCGGGCGGGCCGGAAATCGAAAAACTCTCCGTCTTAGGAAGTCCCACTTCCTTAGAATTTCCGAGACCGATGATAAACGCCAAAAACTACGATTTCAGTTTCTCGGGACTGAAAACCGCCGTCCTTTATTATTTGCGAGACCATTTTAACATCGGGACATCCAATGTCCCAAATATTAAGCGTGATTTAAGGACATCGGATGTCCAAAACATTGCGGCATCTTTCCAAAAAGCGGCGGTTGATGTCCTCGTTTCGAAAACGGCGCGGGCCGCAAAAGAGTTCGGCGCCCGCTCAATAATGCTCTCCGGCGGCGTCGCCTCCAACAGGACGCTGCAAAAACGCTTGGCGCTAAACGCTAAGCAATCGGCAATGAATTTCTTGTCGGCGGACAAAAAGTTCCACACCGATAACGCCGCCATCATCGCCGTCGCCGGCTATATCCAAAACTTGAGAGGAAGAAAAAGGACTATTAGAGCTAATGCCAATCTTAACTTATAATTAAGAAATGTTGAACGAGGAGAAAATCTACGAACTCTGGGAAAAATCCGGCTTCTTCAACCCGGACAACCTCCCTGCCTCCAAAAGCTCGAAACTAAAAACTAAAAACTTCTGCATAATCATGCCGCCGCCGAACGCGAACGGCGCTCTTCACATCGGCCATGCCCTTTTCGTGACTCTGGAAGACATTATGGTTCGTTTTTGGCGGATGCGCGGCCGGCGGACGCTCTGGCTGCCGGGCGCCGACCACGCCGGTTTCGAAACCCAGGTTGTTTTCGACAAGAAATTGGAACGCGAGGGCCGGAATCGGTTTCAAATGAACCGCGAAACCCTGTGGAAAGAAATGTGGGATTTCACCCAGGAAAATAAAAAAATAATGGAGGGCCAGCTGCGCCGCCTGGGTGCCTCCTGCGACTGGTCGCGGGAAATATTTACTCTCGACCCCAAAGTCATAAAGCAGGTTTACGCCACTTTCAAAAAGATGCACGATGACGGCCTGATTTACCGCGACTTGAAAGTGGTGAATTGGTGCCCCAAACATCAGACAGCGCTTTCCGACCTGGAAGTCAAATACAAGGAACAAAAAGACCCGCTCTACTTCATTAAATACGGACCTCTTACGCTTGCCACCGTTCGGCCGGAGACGAAATTCGGTGACACGGCTCTTGCCGTAAACCCGAAAGACAAACGCTACAAAAAATACGTGGGCAGGGAAATCGAAGCCAAAGGTATCCTCGGCCCCCTGAAATTCCGGGTCATTGCCGACGAAGCGGTCGACCCGAAATTCGGTACCGGCGTCGTCAAAGTCACACCAGCTCACGACGCGACCGACTTTGAAATCTGGACTCGTCACAAGGGAGAAATCGCGGGACCGAAAACAATTATCGACGAGAGTGGGCGGCTCACCGGCGATATCGGCGAGTTTAAGGGAATGAAAGTCGCCGAGGCCCGCGAAAAAGTTGCGGCTAAAATGAAAGAAATCGGAATCTTGGAGAAGGTTGACCCGGATTATATCCACCAGGTCGCGACCTGCTACAGGTGTGGAAACACCTTGGAACCCCTGCCGAAGCCCCAGTGGTTCGTGAAAATGACGCCCTTGGCCAAGCCGGCTGTCGAGGCGGTGAAGAAAAATAAAATTACTTTTTATCCCGCTCATTCCAAAAAGGTCTTCCTCCATTGGCTCGAAAACATCCGCGACTGGAATATTTCCCGCCAAATCATCTGGGGCATCCGCATCCCGGCATGGTTCCGCGGCGACGAGATTAAAATCGGTGAAAAAAATCCTGGCGGCGACTGGCGGCAAGACCCCGACGTTTTCGACACCTGGTTTTCGTCCGGCCAGTGGCCGTACATCGCTCTTGGATTCACCGAATCCAAGAGCGCAAGCTCTAAATCCGAAACTCTAAACTCTAAACGAAAAACGGATTTTGAGACGTTTTATCCGACTGACGTGATGGAAACAGCCGCCGACATCCTCTTTTTCTGGGTGGCGCGGATGGTGATGTTCGGCCTTTACCGCACCGGCAAATTGCCTTTCAAAACGGTTTACCTCCACGGCCTTGTCCGTGACAAAGACCGCCAAAAGATATCGAAATCCAAAGGCAACGTTATCGACCCTTTGGGCGTTGCCGAGATTTACGGCACGGACGCGGTCCGAATGGCCCTCGTTGCCGGCAACACGCCCGGCAAGGACAGCGCCATCTCCGAGGATAAAATCCGCGGCTACCGCAATTTTGCGACGAAAATCCGAAACATCAGCAGGTTTGTTCTAATGAACAAACCGCCGCGGATTGATGCCGATAAAAGCGGATTTACGCGGATACTGACTCCCGCCGACAGAAAAAATCTCGCTTATTTGAAAAAAATCAAAACCCAAGTTACCAAGCATCTCGAAAAGTTCGAATTCCATTTGGCTTCCGAAAAAATCTACCACTACGTCTGGCACGATTTCGCCGACAAAGTGCTCGAAGACGCGAAGCCGCGTCTCCGGGGAGAGAACGCCGGCGACAGACTCGCGGCCTACAAAACACTCGAGACAATACTCAAAGAATCTCTGAAAATGCTCCACCCCTTCATGCCTTTCGTCACCGAAGAAATCTACCAGCAGCTCTTCGCCAAAAAAGGAGGGATTCTCCTTATCGAAGAATGGTAATATAAAATCATGTTCCTTCTCGCGGGAGTTCTCATCATGGTCGGCGCCGTTCTGCCCAGCTTGGCCTGGCTCTTTTTTTTCTTGAGGGAGGATGTCCATCCGGAACCGAAACGGCTCATCGTCTACGTTCTAAGTTTGGGCGCCCTTTCCACCATCCCCGCTCTTTTTTTCCAATTTGGCGCCCAGGAATTTCTGAAAATCTTCTTCATAAACTTTCCGGCCGTCGTGCTTCTCGCTTTCAGCGAGGAGCTTTTTAAGTTCCTGGCCGCTTGGGTCGGAGTAAGAAAAAATCCGGCCTTTGACGAACCGATCGACGCGATGATTTACATGATCGCCGCCGCCCTGGGTTTTGCCATGATCGAGAATCTCTTCGTTATCGGCAGTGCCGTTGAAGGCATTTCTCTGACCTCGCTCTTTACCGCCTCGAACATCCTTATTTTGAGGTTTGTCGGCGCAACTCTCCTTCATGTCCTTTCCTCTTCTTTCCTCGGCTTTTACTGGGCCAAGGGGAAACTCGCCTTCGGTATCCTTACCGCCACCTTGGTTCATTCCGCTTTCAATTACCTGATACTCATTTTCCCCAATAACAGCCTGCTCTACGCCGCTCTCTTTCTCCTCATTGCCGCCTTTTTCGTCTTTCAGGATTTTGAACGGCTCAAAGGAGCCTAACATAATGCGAATCCGCGAATGAATGCGAATGCCGCGAATAACATTCTCTTATGCCTCAATAAAAACTCTGCTATAATATATTCATATGGAACAGGAAAACAAAGACGACATATTCGTGGAACTCGCCAAAGTAAAGAGCGAACCGAAGCCGCTCCGAGTCGAAACGAAAGACGACAAATTTGAAATTGAGGAAGAGAGCGAGGGTCAGCTCACTGTCGACGTCTATCAGGACAAGGACTCAATCGTCGTCCAGTCGACGGTTGCCGGTGTTGACCCGGAGGATTTGGAAATAAACATCACCAACGAATCGGTCACTGTAAAGGGAAGAAGAGAAAAGATAGAGAAGATTGAGGACAAGAACTATTTCTACCAGGAGTGCTACTGGGGCCGGTTCTCCCGCTCCATAATTTTGCCGGAAGAAGTGGACCCGGAAAAATCGACGGCGGCCCTCAAAAACGGCGTCTTGACGATTAAGATGCCGAAGCTAAACCGTAGGAAAGCTAAAAAGCTGAAAGTGAAAATCGACTGAAAAGTTTCTTTACAAGTCGGTTAAACTTGTCTCCTCTATCGAACTCGTTCTTGAATTTCTCAAAACTCGTCGCGCCGGGTGAAAAAAGAACTGTGGTTTTTAGTTTAT
>CAZUMB010000018.1:0-9975 GCA_964621575.1 uncultured Candidatus Saccharibacteria bacterium | reverse complement strand
GTTCATAGATGTCATTAAGTGGCTGGTCGGGAAGATTTAGAAATTCTTTACAGCTTGGGGATAACTGTCTGTTGAGTTTATTGTGCGACTCAATATAATTTAATTATGAAAAGGTTGCCGGGCGATTACGTAGCTGGTTTTGTAGATGGTGAAGGGTGCTTTTATATAAACTTCAGACGCGATATCCGTCACGACAGAAAAAATAAGCCAGTCTATTTTTATTGGAAGGTAGGGTTTGCAATCGTGCTTCGTGCTGACGACAGGGAAATTTTGGAAAAGATAAAACAATCGCTGGATTGTGGTACGGTTACAATCAATAAAAGAGGGCAAGCAAGACTTCAGATGACGGATGTAAACGATTTAACCAAGGTAGCTGATTTTTTCGATAGACATCCATTAAGGGCCAAAAAAAGATTTGATTATTTGTTATGGAAAGAAGCTCTACTGATTTTGAAAAGAAATAAACAAGAACGAAAGCCAGGCGATAAAGGTTTTTCTAAAATAAATTGGAATAAAGGAGATTTGGAAAGATTGAGACAAATTAAAGTCGAAATGGAGCAATATAAAAGCACCGGACCTCAATGGAAATGGATTAGTAATACAATCAAGTGACGTAAAAGAGATAATGGGCGACACTTCTGAGATATGAAAAAGACATGAAAAACACTACTTCCCTGTCTAAAAGGGCTGTTCACTTTATAGGCGTAGGCGGAATCGGTATGAGCGCTCTGGCGCGCTGGTTTCTGGCTCAAAAATGGGCTGTTTCGGGCTCTGATATAACCCCGAGCAGTTTGACCCGAAAGCTTCAAAGGGAGGGCGTAAAAGTCAAAATAGGCCATAAAAAGGGGCATATTAGCCCCAAAATAGCTTTAGTGGTTTATAATCAGGCCATTCCGGCCTCGAATCCCGAGCTTCGGGAGGCAAGACGGCTGGGGATACCTATTTTGACCTACCCGGAGGTCTTGGGAGTCCTCTCCCGAGGGTATAAGACCATTGCCGTTTCGGGCGCCCACGGCAAGAGCACCACGACCGCTCTTCTCTCGCTGGTTTTGATAAAAGCCGGCCTTGACCCGACGGTAATCCTGGGAACGCTCTTGAAACAGTTCGGCGAGAAAAATTTTCGTCCGGCGACCGGCGAAGGGAAGAGTGAATACCTGGTAATCGAAGCCGACGAGTGGAGGGCGTCTTTTTTAAACTACTCCCCTACTTACGCCATTATTACGAACATCGATAAGGAACATCTGGACTTCTATAAAAATTACTCAAACGTCAAAAAAGCTTTTCTGAAATTTGTCTCGAATATAAAACCAGGCGGGATACTTGTGGCAAACAAGGACAGTGAAAAACTTTTTGCCGCCCGGGAGCAAATTAAGAGAGTTTGCAAAAAACGCGACGTAGAGCTCGTATGGTACGGCCTAAAACAGCCGGCGGCAAAAAAAATCAAGAAAGTTCTAAAAATTCCGGGCAAGCATAACGTTTCAAACTCCTTGGCTGTTTACACGCTCGCAAGAGCTCTTGGCGTAAAAGAGAAAGCTATTTTGCAGGCGCTGGGACAATACCGCGGTGCCTGGCGAAGAATGGAACTCCGCGGTTATCTATCACCTACAACCTATCACCTACAACCTAAAAATAAAATTCCCGTCTACGACGACTATGCCCACCACCCCACCGAAATAAGGGCCTCGCTCCAGGGTTTTCGCGAGAAATTCCCTGGCCGCCAAATAATTTGCGTTTTCCAGCCGCACCAGGCCCACCGCACCAAAAATCTTTTCAGGGAATTCATATCCGCCTTCGATCTGGCCGACTACCTGATACTCCTCCCGATATATCAGGTCGCCGGCCGTGACAGGCCGCATAAGGGCTATACTTCGGCCGATTTGGCGAAAGTCATCGCGCGTTCTAAAAGCTATAAGCTAAAAACTAAAAACTCCGTTATGTATCTCCCCTCCCCTCATCGCTTGAAGCAAATTATCCAAAAAATCCTAAAAACTAAAAACTACAAACTAAAAACTGTCGTGGTAATGATAGGCGCCGGAAACATTGTAAATTACACCGACTTACTACTCGGTAGGTAATCATTATCAAATGGACTGCTATAGCGTTTAATTTGATAATTTTTTTAAATAAAAAGAATGATGTAAAAAGTAAGGAGCCCCACCTATAGAAATTTCAAGGAGCTATCTTGCGATAGCTCCTGTTGCGGGGCGGCACTTTTAGGCAGCCACCCGTTTGCCTAATGAACGATGTCGAGGGGGATCAGCGATAGTGATCCACGCTGACTTGTACGGTGATTCCCGGGGCCTCGCTGGCGACTTTGTGAGCCGCCCAGAACTCCCCCTTGGTCTGGAAGAGTTCGGTCCTCAATCGGCGGTACTCCTTCAGAACGGCATCACCCTCACCCTCAACGGGTGTGCTCTTCAGCATCTTTTCCTCCCGCTCCCTACAGTCCCGGAACCGATCTGCATAGGAGGAGAGCTTCTGGTACACGAGGGCCTGTAGGAGCTGCCCTTCTTGCTCGGTGCGGGGCACACTGCACCCGAAGTACTGCCTGAACCGACGGCGCCACATCATCCGCTTCACTTTCCTCTTCACTTTCCTATTGAGGCCAGTGAGACGGGCGAAGACGAGAAGCACGCCAGTCGCCAGCAGCAGGATACAGGAGCTGAGAAAAAAGCTGATCACCCCTACCTCTACCCTACCAGTGGTGCTGGGCGGGAAATGGTAGGGATCGGTGTAGAGAACACCAACCCACCAGTCGTTGGAGAGGATGACGAACACCGTCATCCCGATGATGACGGTGATGACAAAGAACTTTCGCGTGCTCATCGTTGCCTCCTGCTCGTTCTCCGCGAGCAGAAAAGGTCGATTGCCAGCCGTTCTCCGCGGCCGGGACTGGAAAGGATTTCCAGCTTGTTTTAATTATACCATACTATTGCCTATTTTGTCAATATCAGCCAAAAAAGCCGCTTGTTATAGTGTTAAATCGTTGCTATTATTATTCAGTCATTCATTAGAAATTAGAAATTTTCACTTATGTATTTCCGAGACGACAAGCATTTTAAATCCCTTTGCGGGTATGAGATAGACGGTTTCTGGTATCCGCGGGTAACAAAAATAGTGGAAATTAAGGCCAAACCGGCCTTGTATCGCTTCTACGCCAATATGAATAATTTTGCCGAGGGCGAACAGGTAAAACAGCGTTCGGCAACCGAGGGCACGATGATTCACGAAGCGGTTGAAGGAATTTTGACCGGCAAAAAACCGGAAATCCCCGACCTTATCAGGCCTTCCATCAAGGCCTTTTTGGAATTTTTGCGGGACCGGCACATTCAGGTTGACCCGGAGCATGTGGAGCACCGGCTTGTAAATTACGAACACCGCTATGCCGGAACACTCGATGCCGTCGCTCTGATTGACGGCAAACTCGGAATTTTGGACATTAAAACTTCGCTTGAAATTTACCGCGACTACGACCTCCAAACCGCCGCTTATATTGCGGCGATGAAAGACACGATGAAAGAATTGGAGACGCGGTGGATTTTGCGGATTGACCAGAGCCGGGACTGCATCCACTGCGGGGCCACTCTCCGGTCGAAAGGCGGCCGGGATAAAATCCGGACCGATAAGGGCAATCCCTTCATGGAATCGTGCGTTCACGAATGGGGCCCGGTGACGGGAAAAATTGAACTTCGCGAATTCCCCTACTGGCAGGAAGATTTTGAGGCGTTTTTGGGAGCGAAAAAGCTCTGGGAATGGGAAAACGCGGATTGGTTGAAGAAGGTTGGATATCTCTAAAAACAAAGACGCCCACGGGAGGGTGGGCCTCTTCGTGGGCAGTTTTTTGCGTTCGAGCCGGGTGTCAGTAGATCGGCTCTATCCTAACCCGACTATTTCTGTTTGCGCCCTCAATCGCTGTTGCGATGAACTTCAGGGCATGAACCGGCGGAAGGTTCGGGTTCAGGGGACGGGCGCCGTTCGCGGAGAGCAGTTTGCTCACCGCTTCGCGGCGCGGCTCGCCGTCGGCGGGCCAGGCGACTCTTCCCGCCTTTTCGGCCTTCACGACGGCCTTCCGGAATCGGGAGAAAACCTCGTCTCCTCTACCGAGGTTCCTGGCGAAGACACCGTGAACTTCGCGGGGTACTTCTTTCCCGAACAGGTAAGGTCTCGAGCGGTCGAGACAGAAGAGACCGCCCTCGAGATCTTTGTCGCTGACCTCGCCGTCGCGAACGGCCATCAGCGTCGCAGTGAAGGAGAGAAAAACCTTGACCATAGCTCGTACCTCGGTTGGGGGTTATCCTAAGAGGGGCTAATAATAAATTATATCTTTTCCGGCGTTTTGTAAATACTTTTAGGTTTAGCTATTGACAGAAAGACACGTTTCGTGTTACAATCACAGCAACCCAGTCAAGGAGGGAAAATGGGTGTCGTCGCAATCGCAACTTTCGCCTCACTGCTTGCGGCAATCGGAGCGGCGGGCAGTATCTACCGGGACGAACCGGTAGTATTGAGGACGAGAGTCGCGGATCGAATGGCGGCGTGGGTGCTGGCTGTAAGCCTCACCGGCACCGTCTTGGGGATGATCGCCATGATCGTCCTCAAAACCTCGTAGCACGGCGGCCTTGAGTCAATCGAGGCCGCTTGCATTTTATGAGCGTATTTCCCATTGGGTGGCTTTCGTTGCCGTCCTTTCGATTTTATCGGCAGAGCGCAGATGATTTATCGTTCCCCTATCCAAAATCTTATACTTCTTTGATTTCGCGAGAGTGTCGTCTATATACCAGATGTTTTTATCGGAGACGAGCCAGTCCGTGCCGAACTTTCGCAAATCCAGCGGTTCGGAATAGCTTCGCATCGTTTTCTTGCCGTTGTCCAAAAAGTATTCGTGAAAATAAGACATTGCGAGCTCGCGGACGTTTTTATAAACCGGCTCGCGATAACGCAAGACGGGATGATTTGTTTTGGAAACTGCACCCCATCCGCCGGCTGGCGGATTTTTCTTCCTGAATAATGCGAGAACGTGGTCAAAATCCGGGTCAACGGTATTCAGACAAAACACGAGCGGCGGCCGACCGTGATACCAAAAAATCGAAGCGGCGAGAAACGCGCCTTCGATACAGTAAGCCCGGTGCTTCCGAAGAACGGTAAGCGGCGACCGGCAGGTCGTCGAAAAATTCATCGGGATTCCGTCCACGAAATCCTGAATCTTTGCCGGTGTATTCAACCTCTTAAAAACCCCGAATTCCGGACGGTCAAAAACTTTCGGCCGTTTAAGCATTACTTATCTTCTTCTCCTTTTTTTCGCTTTTGCGCGGCGGGCACGGCGCGCGGCGTTGTATTTCCGCCAAGCTTTGGCTGCCTTCGGTTCAATCTTGCTCAAGTTTTTCAGAGACACCTTTTGCAAATCGGAAGTTCTTACTTTTACTTTGCGTTTCGCGGCAAACTTCGAAACCAGGCGAGAAACCTTGTTCACGACGGTCTTCGTCCGCTTTGCCGGAATCTTCGCGTCTTTGCAGGCATTCCTTATCGCGCTTGAAATCTTGGATGCCCGAAACGGCTCTTTCTTGCCTCCCCTTTTAATAACCCACTTAGCCATAAAATTAGTTTTAATTTAATCGGCCTTTCTATTAACTTAATTATAACTCTTTTATGAAAACCAATCCCCCACATAAATTTATGTGGGGGATGGTGGCAACTCATAAGCCGGATTCTGTTTAAGCGATAATTCCTCTAGCCCCTCGGTTACCCTCGGGGTCAACCCTTCGATAAACTCAGGGCATGCGGCACTCCCACCTCATCGGCGGGCACGGCCTTGCACTCGGTAAGGGTTTAGCCGTTTCACTCCCGCTTTTTTATCTCTATCGCGGGATTGGACCGATTAGCTTGAGATTAGGTCCTCCCTCGCCTTTCGGCTCGGGACGTCACTGCTCGCACCTCTAGGATTACTCCCGACGGACGTTATCCGCTACCTGCTACCAAGTGTCCGGACTTTCCTCCCCGACCGAGGTCGGGGCTATCGCTTGAGTTACCTTTTTTACTATACCACAAATACTTTTAAAAATCAATTCGGTTCAAAAAAGCGTGTCCAGCTCGGCATTGACCAACCGGTCGGCGGCTTTGTTTTCCTCGCGAGGAATAAGGATGAATTCGACGTTTTTGAAATCCTGCTTGCGATTCCAGATTTCAATGAAAAGCGATTTCAGTTCCTCGTCTTTTATTTTGTACTCGCCCTTAATCTGGCTCACTATCAATTCGCTGTCGGAGCGAACCTCAAGCTCCGTTTCTTTGGCTCTGTCACCACCCAAAAGCGACTTGGCTTTTTTTAGTGCAAAAATCATCGCCTTGTATTCGGCGACGTTATTTGTCGTGTTCCCTATCGCTTCCGAGTATTGCTTTCGGCCGGTTGGGGCGGGCGCCTCTATCACCACGCCGGTCGCCGCCGGTCCGGGATTGCCTCGTGAACCGCCGTCGGTGTAAATAATCAGTTTTTTATCGGTTTCCATGGAAGTTTTGCTTTTCTCGGAAGGGAAAATCCCGCCGCCGCCTTATGCCCTCCCCCGCCGTATCTTATCGCCAATTTCGAAACATCGAATTTTCCGTCGGAACGCAAGGAAACCTTTATTTCCTCCCTGGTTTCGTACCACGCCGCCGAAAACGGCGGAATTTTTTTCAATAAACGATGAAGGAGGCGGTCGGCGAGCTCGCTTGCCGATGAATTCACTACAAAAACTTTCTTGTTTTCGAAAATCACGGGAATCGCTTTCTTTTCAAGAGACGCTATGAGAGTTTCTCCGTAGTCATAGATAAGTTTACCGGCTTTTTTGCACTCTCCCCTGCCCTTTTTTGTCTCCAGGCGGCGCATCATGCCGGTCCAGATGCGGAAGTCGCGTTTTTGCATGTGGATGTAAGGAGCAACAACCTTCGTATCCGGAATTTTAAATTTCCATAAATCGTAATCCTCAATATAACGAAGGAGCCACGGCACACTCTTTTTCGGTTGAAAATATCTCCAGGCAAGGATGGCAGCAGAGTGTTTTATGTCAAAAACGAAAGAAGAAGCGTGTTTTATCGCGTCTTTTGAAGTTATGTGGTGGTCGATTACGACGATGCTTTTATTTTCCTTTTTGAGTTTTTCCAGAACTTTTTTGGAATAGCTGATGTCCAGGGCGTAAATTTCCCTGTTTCTCAAGGTTTTTTTCGGGAGAGTGTCGGGGTTCACGGCGATGTATTCCGCCCGCCCGCCGAACTTTCTCCAGGCGGCATATGCCGCGCCGAAACCGTCGGGACAATTTGCGTGGTATAGAACTACAATACTTTTCATAAAATTTCTAATTACTAATTACTAATTTCTAATGCGGTTATTCCGGGCAGTTTTTTGCCGGAAAGATATTCTAACATGGCCCCGCCGCCCGTGGAAAGAAAAATATTAGCTTTTAGTTTATAGCTTTTAGTTTTTAGTAACCGGAAGGACGCGAGGGTTTCTCCGCCGCCAACTACGGTTTGGGCCTTGCGGTTTGCAAGGATTGCCCTCCAAATCGCTTTGGTGCCTTCACTAAACTCTTTTCTCTCAAACATTCCGACCGGGCCGTTCCAGACGATGGTCCGGGCCTTCGATATTATTGCCGAGTAATTTTTGGCGGTTTTCTCACCGATATCGAGAATTTGCTTATTCTTTATTTTGACATCCAAAGGAAGAACCAGTTTTTTCGAACCGACAAACTTTTTGATTTTCGGGATAGAATCCCTGTCAACCAGCGAATCCCCTATCGGCAAACCCTTGGCCGCAAAGAAAGTCGCCGCCGGGCCGCTGCCCAGAAGAAAATAATCCGCCTTGTTCCATAAATAATCGATGATGCCAAGCTTGTCCCCTATTTTCGCCCCACCTATGACGACAACAAACGGATGGGTGGTATACTTAAGTATACCACCCAAGTTTTTGATTTCCTTCTCTAAAAGAAGTCCGCCGTAAGAAGGAAGATATCGCGTTATCGCGGAGACGGAAGCGTCGCGACGATGGGAAACGGCAAAAGCGTCGTTCACATAAAAATCGGCTAAGCGCGCAAGACGGCGAGCGAAGCGTAAATCGTTTTTTTCTTCTCCTTTCCAAAATCGCAGGTTTTCCAGAAGAAATACTTTGTTGTTTCGCGGCACTACCACGCGTGGTAGTGCCGGAAGGAAGACAACCTCTTGATTCAGTTTTTTTTCTAAAATTGCGGCAAACGGACGGAGAGAAAATTGTTTTGGGCGGCCCGCCCCGTGCCGGGGCGAGGTTCGCCCCACTCTGGGGCGACCGCGGTGACTTAAAATCACCACCTTGTTTCCGTTTTTAAGCAGAGTTTTAATGGTCGGCAAAACGGCCTCAACCCGGAGAAACTTTTTTTCCCGGCCGGGTTTGGCGTTCAAATCAACCCGCAAAAGACAGGTTTTGCCGCGAAATTTTTTCAAAATAGCCGGACTGATATAGCGAATCATACTCATAGTGAAACTTAGTTTCACGAATTGGTTCGCTCGGCAAAAATAAAAACAAAGTTTTTACTTTCGCCTCGCTGCCAATTATAAGTATAACCCATCGAAGAAATTAAATTATTAACAATGGACTCCCGGCAAAGCCTACTGTCCCACTCTCAAGGAGCAGTATCATCGGTATGGCGCGCTTTCACTTCCGAGTTCGGAAAGGGATCGGGTGGTACACATGCCACTAAATCACCGGGAAACCATTATTAACAATGTTTGCCGCCTCGCGGAGCGAGGCGAGCCTCGCCCCTCCGGGGTGGGAAGTCAGCTTTGTGAGATAGAAATCAGCGATAGGTCTATTAGTACTCCTCGGCTAAACGCATTACTACGCTTACACCTAGAGCCTATCAACCTGGTAGTCTTCCAGGGACCTGTAGCGTCTAATCTTGGGAGAGGCTTCGCGCTTATATGCTTTCAGCGCTTATCCCGTCCGAACATAGCTACCTGGCGATTCGGTTGGTACCAAAGCCAGTAGACCAGAGGTTCGTTCAACCCGATCCTCTCGTACTAGGGTCGACTTCCCTCAAACGCTAACGCCGACAGCAGATAGAGACCAACCTGTCTCACGCATCTAGTTAACTTGCATTACTGCAAGGATCGGACTATATCTTCACCCTTCCGGGTAATCAACATTTAGTCTCTACGGGCACTAATGTGCGAATTTTGCGCTTTTTAGAATAATTTAAGTTTTGGAATTCGTTGCAAAGTTGCAATATCTTCTCAAAATCTTTTGCATTATTCACTGATTCTTTTTCACGAAGAATCTTTGACAAAAGAGCTATTTGTTTTTGCTTAAGAATCAAAAACGGCTGGACCATCTCAACAAATTTAATCAGATCGTTTCTTTTACTGACGATAAACTCAGTAACACCGTCTTTGCGTACTCTTACTCTCCCAAACGGAAGTAGAGAATACATGTCCTTAAATGAACTGGATTTCGAGGATTGATAGAAAACTATATACGGAGCAATTTGATACCCAAAACGATAAGTACCGTTCGGCTTTGCTCTTACATAAATACTTCCATCAGCATCCAAAAATCCTGCAATATAGGCTCTTTGTGTCGGCGACAATTTCATACATTAACTTCCCTCGGTATTATCCTACCATACGACGGGTTAGGAGTCTACCGATATAAGTTGATTTCTCATCCCGCATTTCTGCGAGACGCCGCCGTGATGTGCAATTTAATGCACTCGGTTGTTTTCTCTTATAACAGATTGCTTCCCTCTTAGGATTCAGACTGTTTAAAATTCAATTTGTGATTGAACTCTAAACGGTCTGAACCCAGCTCACGTATCACTTTAATTGGCGAACAGCCAAACCCTTGGGACCTTCTCCAGCCCCGGGATGTGGTGAGCCGACATCGAGGTGCCGAGCTCCGTCGTCGCTAGGGACGCTCGGACGGAACCAGCCTGTTATCCCCGGAGTAACTTTTATCCGTTATCTCCAACCTTTCTATAA